>CAMPIC010000343.1 GCA_946886185.1 uncultured bacterium | reverse complement strand
CGATAGTCGCCCATCGCCTGATAGATCTCGCCCGCGTTGTTCATCACGAACGGACCGTATCCGAAGATCGGCTCCTCGATCGGCTCGCCGCTCAAGACGAGCAGCTTGGCAGCTTCCGTCGCCTCGAGAACGAATCGATCGCCGTCGCGGGTGAGAAAGAGCACCCGCACCGCGTCCATCGGATCTCCATCGTTCACACGCACGGCGCCTGCGAACAGCGCCAGAGTGGTCGAGTGTCCCGCGGGCACCGCGAGCTCGGCGCGTCCACCCGCTTCGAGCCTCACATCCCACACGTTGAGCGGAGTGTGGGTGCGAGCAGGCCCACGCACCTCTCCTAGGCTTCCCGCGATGATGCGCGCGCTTCCGGCCGATCCCGTTGAAGTCGAAGTCGAACCGAGCTGCGGCAGTGCCACCACCGGAATCGATGAGCTGGTGATCTCCTGATAACCCGGCTTCGACATCTTGAGCGCCGCGGGCAGGTTCACCCAAAGCTGTGCCATCTCCATGACACCGCCCTTCTCGGTGAACTCGCGCGAGTGCATCTCTTCATGGACGACTCCGGAGGCCGCCGTCATCCATTGCACGTCTCCCGCGCGAATCAGTCCCGAATGCCCGGCCGAGTCGCGATGCTGCACTTCGCCCGCATAGCAGATCGTCACCGTCTCGAATCCTCGATGCGGATGCTCACCCACTCCTCGCGGATCAGAGGAGGGAGGAAACTCCATCGGAGCCGCGTAGTCGAGGAGCAGGAACGGGCTCGTCTGTTCGCCGAACTCGGAATAGGAGAACAGGCTCCGCACCGGGAAACCGTCGCCGACCCAGTGCAGACCGGGCTGATCGTGCACCGTGGTCACGGTCTTGAGGACGCCACTCCCGGAGGCGGCGACCTCTGGAGTCTGTGCGCTTGCGAGCTTCTTCACGGGACCCTCCTTCGATGTGCGGTCCGAGTGGCGTGGGATCGCGCCATTCGAATCCTGACACGGTCGTCTGATGCCGGAGGACCAAAATCGACTGCACGCCGTCGGGGCCCCACGCTTGGGAGGGTGTTCGTGAGCCGAGTCGGACCGGCAGCGTGAGGCCGTGGGGGGCGGCGATCGTGTTGTCCTGGGTCGCACCCCGCGGTCGCGACTCCGCGCCTCGCTTTCGGCAGGTCGGATTGCTCTCCGTCATCGCGGTTGCAGGGATGACCGGTGACGCTCGACCGTACGGTACGAGGCCTTGACGTGGCTGGGCTGGGCCGACCATCTTTTGAAGTGAGTCCGGGAATGCCCCTGGATGAGGCAGCAGGATCGACGGGATCCTCGCTCTCCCGGAAAAAGGAGGAAGTGAGATGAGATCGTCCGTGTTGAACTGCGCGTTGCTGGCAGCGCTTCTCACCTCCTGCGCCCTCGGACCGCAGAAGACCACAGAAACGGAGAGCGTCGAAGGGAGCAAGCGCAACACCGCCATCGCGCTTCACGGAAACGTCGCCGAAGCGGCATTGGAAACGGCGCGCCAGCAGATGCGCGACGGGGAGTTCACCGCGGCATCCGCCACCCTCGAGCCGATCCTGGAATCCGCGGACGCATCCTCCGAACACAAGGCGGCAGCCTTGCTGGAGCTGGGACGGATCAACGTCGACGTGTTGAACCCGCGCCGCGATCCCGAGCTCGCCCGCGTTTACTTCCAGCGCCTCGTGGACGAGTACCCGTCTTCGGAGCTCGTGCCACGCGCGCGCGAACAGCTCGCGCGCATGACTTCCACAAGGGAGTGACGCGCCATAACGAATGACGCGCCCCAAGCGAACGACGTGCGGCGGTGATATATCGCCACAAGCGTCGGGTACGCAGAGCGACCGGCGATCGGCGTTTCAGCGCATTCTTACCACACGCGTCGTTTCTCCACTGCCTGCTCGGACGAAGTAGACTCCCGCGCCCGCTCGCGTTCCATTCTCATCGCGCCCGTTCCATTCCACGGAGCCCTCGCCGCGAACGTCGAGCCGGCGAACCACGCGTCCCGCCACGTCGAGCACCTCGACCGTTTCCGGGCCGGTCGCATTGCGCAGCGAGATCCGCGTGCTCTCGACGAACGGGTTCGGCTGCGCCACCGGAGCGATCGCGACAGGGCTGGACGGCGCCGATGACGTGGCGGGAAACGTGAGGTCGATCGCGTAGTCCACCAGGGCGATGGTTTGCATCTCGTTGAACGCCTGCCCGAATCCGCCCGACGACGCGGTGAGCTCATAGGTTCCGGGTTGGAGCTGCACCATCTCGTCGATGTGAATCTCCGGTTCGTCGAACGGAGCGAGGATGACGAACGGTCCATCCAGCACGCGAAGAAGGAAGTTGAAGGATCCGTTGCCTTCTTCCCGGGCAGTCACCATCACGCGGCAGGGAGTCGCCTCGTCGACCGAGAAGACATAAGAAATCCGAGAGAACCCAAAGCCTTCACCGAAGTCCTCGGGAACGCCATTTTCCGCCTCTCCTCGGGTCGATGCGATGATCGATGCGCCGGTCTCGTCGATCCGGGAAATGATGAAGGCCGTGCCGGTCGCTTCCGCGCCCGGCTCTCCCACGTGGCAAACCGCTTCATCCGTCCACTCTCCGAGCTCCAGGAAGTCGATCACTTCTTGCGTCGATTCGGGCGCGCCTTGCGCCGGAGCGTATACAGCGAAGGTCTGGAGACGACGCCCCTGCGAAACGGGTGTGACGACTCCGAAGGCCGGCAAAGCGTCGATCGCGAGAACAAGGACCGCCAGGGAAAGCCAGACTCGCTGCATGGGGGAACCTCCTCGAGTTGAAACTGACCCGAAGCGTTCTCCCGGGCGGCTCGACCGGGCTAACCGGGCGCGCGCCGGCGGAGTGCGCTACCATCGGGGTTAAACTGCCAGCGACCATATGTCGTTCGGCTTGGCGTCGGGATACCGAAAAATCCACCCCGAGATCAACAAATTCAGCGAAATCGGCTCTCCCAGGAAGCAGCGAACGTCTATTGCGCACGATCTGGTGAATCAGCGTCTGCAGCTGTCCGCCCGGTGTCACGATCCCGCGTAGCGCTCGCGGGGTGTTCAGGGATCTCCCGCAGCAGTGTAAGGAGCGGGCTCTATCGGCGCCCGGAGGCCATACGGGTCGCCTCCGGCATGCCGCGGAGCCGGAGCATCGCGATCACTCCCACCAGCGGACCGAGCGCCAGAAATGGGAAGGCGATCGACCAGCCGAATCGGTGCATGAGCGGGGGGATCGCCTGGATCGTGACCAGAGTGAGCAGGAATCCCAAACAGGTTTGGATCGTCAACGCGGTCCCGACGTACCGCGGATCGGTCAGCTCGCTCACCGCCGCGCTGAACTGCGCGCTGTCCGCAACCATCGCGAATCCCCAAACGAGACAGAGCGCGGTCAAAAGGACGGGCGAACTGAAGAGGAGCCCGGCCACGAGACAGCACGATCCCGAGATGACGAGGCTCGCGATCGTGAGCGTCGTGCGACCCCATCGATCGGCCAACACTCCCGCGAGCACCGATCCGATTCCCCCGACCGCGATCACCGCGAATCCCGCGAGCCGCGCGTGCTGCGCCGGCAACCCTGCATGAGCGAACGCTTCGAGGAGAAAGAGCGGCACCCAGGTCCAGGCCGCATACAGCTCCCACATGTGTCCCAAGTAGCCGAGGTTCGCCGCCCGCACGGCGGGATTCGAGAAGGCGCGTCCCACGAAGCGCCAGTCGAACGGCGCGAAGCCGCGCGCGAGCGGTCCTTCGCTCACGAAGAACAAGACGAGGACGCCTCCGAGGATCGCGAGCGCGGACGCCGCCCACAACATTTGCGGCCACGGAGGCATGCCGCTGGTTCCGAAGAGGGAGAGCCCGTTCAGCAGATGCGGCGAGGCCGATCCGACCGTGATGGCGCCGACCAGGATTCCGATCCCGAGCCCTCGATCGCGCCCGCACCAGCTCGCCACCAGCTTCATCGCCGGCGGATAGACCCCCGCCATGGTCATCCCGGTCGCGAAGCGGAGCGCCAACGCCGCCGCGATCCCGGCGTCCGATCCTCCCGTGCTCGACCATGGAATCGCCGCGGTGCATGCAGCCCCCGCGAGACTGCTTGCCGCGATGAGCCGCCGCGGATCGACTCGGTCTGACAGGTTGAGGATCGCGGACAAGAGCGCTCCCGCGACGAATCCCGCCTGGACGGTCATGGTCATCCAAGCCTGCCTGGTGCCGTCGAGCGTCCACTCGCGAGCCAGCTGCGGAACCACCGCGGACGCGGAGAACCACAGAGTCATGGCGAGCAGCTCGGAAATCGCGAGGATCGAAAGCACGCGCCACTTCCCGTGCCCGTTTGCGCCCGCGTGTCTTGCGGTCGATGGATCGGACGAAATGGGATCACGCTGCGGACCGGGATCTCCATGGATCTGCATCGAAAGAGG
>CAMPIC010000342.1 GCA_946886185.1 uncultured bacterium | reverse complement strand
CTCGACGACTATCGTCTGGAGACCGCGGCGCAGGAGATCCTCGGCCGCGGCAAGGTCATCCACAGCGAAGAGCGCTCCGAAGAGATCACGGAAGCGTTCCTGCGCGATCGCGAGCGTTTCGTTCGCTACAACCTGGTCGACTGCGAGCTGGTGAGCGAGATCCTGGAGGCGCGCGATCTGCTCGATCTCACCATCCGCAGATCGCTCCTCACCGGGATGCCGCTCGATCGCGTGGGCGGATCGATCGCCACCTTCGACTTCCTCTACTTGAGCCAGCTGCACGGGCGCAACGTCTGCGCGATTACGGTGCCGGAAGGACGCGTCAGCCTTCCCACTCAGGGGGGGTTCGTCCTCGACTCCCTGCCCGGACTCTACGACCGCGTGGGCGTGTTCGATTTTCGATCGCTGTACCCTTCGATCATCCGGACCTTCCGGCTAGATCCGCTCTCGGTGATCCCGCGCGGGCACGAGCCGAAATCGGGTCCGCCCATCGTGAGCCCGAACGGAGCGCGCTTCGAGCGCGAGGGGGGAATCCTTCCGGAGCTGCTCGATCGGCTCTTTCCGTTGCGCGAACAGGCCCAGCGCGAGAACGATTCGCGCCGCGCGCAGGCGATCAAGATCCTCATGAATTCGTTGTACGGCGTGCTCGGTACGCCTCGATGCCGCTTCTACTCGCCCGATACCGCGAACGCGATCACGAGTCTGGGGCAGAAGATCCTGCGGTGGACGCGCGACGCGTTCGAACGCCGGGGCCTGCCGGTGCTCTATGGAGACACCGACTCGCTTTTCGTCGATCTGGGATCGGAGTCGGACGACTCTGGCGCCGCGGCGCGCGCGCGGGCCCTCGCGGAAGAGCTCAATCGGGAGATCGCCGAATCGATCGCGCGCGAGTATCGGGTGGAGAGCCGCCTGGAGCTCCGATTCGAACGGCTCTACTCGCGACTGCTGCTGCCGGCGCTGCGCGGCTCGAGCCAGGGAAGCAAGAAACGATACGTCGGGATGTTGCGGGAGGAGGGGGCGGAGCGCCTCCACTTCGTAGGGCTGGAGTCGGTGCGGCGCGACTGGACCGACCTCGCGAAACAGTACCAGCGCGAGCTCGTGCATCTCGTCTTCCACGATCGACCGGTCGAGGAGTTCACTCGCCAGTTTTTGGATCGTCTACGGTCCGGAGGATTCGATGACGACCTCGTCTACCGGCGCGCGCTCCGCAAGTCGACCGAGGACTACACCTCGAACACGCCGCCTCACGTCCAGGCGGCGATGAAGATGACGCGCCCTCCCGGTCGGATCATTCATTACGTTTTCACGATCGACGGTCCGGAGCCGGTCTCGGAGCGGAAGCATCCGCTCGACTACGAGCACTACGTGGAAAAGCAGATCCGCCCGATCGCCGAGTCGGTGCTCTCGCTCATCGGGCTCGATTGGGACAAGGTCACGGGGATGCAGGGGACGCTGTTCTAGCGATCGAACTCCACGTCGAAGTGTGTGCCGTCGCAGAACGGCTTGTTCCGCGAGTGCCCGCACCGGCAGAGCGTGAAGCGTTCGGGCACCGGGGGCTGGAGCTCACCGCTCAGCTCGACTCGGCCGGTGACGCGGTAGGGGCCGCCGCGATCGACCGCGATTTCGAACTCTCCATTGCTCTCGGAGATCGGCTGGCCATCCAGGGATGCGGTGAGCGCGCCGGACGGGCACCGCCGCACCAGATCGAGGATCGCCTCGGCGCCGGATCCACCCGCGTCGATCCAGGGCATCGCCCCCTTTCGAAACACTTGCGGGACGTCGTGGATGCAGTGCTCCGCGTGCGAGCAGATCGTCCGGTTGTCGTGGATGGTGATCCCCGCTCCCTGGTATGCCCGGCTGCGATCGAGCGGCGCCGTGATCTCCCGCGCGCCGGAGAATCCGTTGCGCTTGTGCGTCCCGTCGCAGAACGGCTTCTTCGCCGATCCGCCACACCGGCAGAGCGCGAAGGTCGTCTCCACCTCGGCGCGAGTCCCGTCGGCTAGGCGAAGCGCGCTCACGTTGTGCACGAGAAGCGGCCCGTTCTCGCGAATCTCGATGAACGGGTGGCCGGGCGGCACTTCCATCTTCGGCGCCGGATTGTGCGCGGGCGCTGGGCTCGGCGAATCCGCTGGACGCTCGGGCATGCGCGCGGTATTCGATGCGTGCAGTGGCTGGGGGGACGTGGGGGCCGCATCCGTCGGTCGCTCGGGCGAGCGTGCGGCTGACGGAGCATCCAGTGGCTGCTCGGGAGTGCGTGCGGCCGAGCGAGCATTCAGTGGCTGCTCGGGAGAGCGTGCGTTTGCCGCATTCAGTGGCCGCTCGGGAGAGCGTGCGGCCGAGCGAGCATTCAGTGGCTGCTCGGGAGAGCGTGCGTTTGCCGCATCCAGTGGCCGCTCGGGCGAGTGCGTGTTGTCCGCGGATTCGTTCGAGTCCACTCTCATACCTCCCTCTTTACGAGCCTGACGATGGCCTGATTCGATCGTGTCTGCCGCATCGAATATGTCCACTGTATTGCATTGCCAGGCCTCTAGCGAGATCTGGGATCGTCCGACCATACCGTGACGAGGCGAGCGTACTGTTCGAGCTCCAGTGTTTCGGCGCGTGCCATCGGGTCGCATCCGGCTTCCTGCAGGAGCGCGATTGCATCGGACTTATCGATGTTTAAGCCGGTCGCGATCGTGTTCTGGAGCATCTTGCGCCGCTGGGAGAATGCCGCGCGCAGAACCTTCTCCAGCAGCGCGCGATCCCCCGCGAATGGAGGAGGATCAGGGAACCGCAGCTCGATCACGATCGACTCGACGCCGGGACGAGGCCAGAACGACGAACGCCCCACGCGAATCAGCGACTTCACCACCGCATGCGCGCGCGTCCACACCGTCATCGAGCTGTAATCGCGCGTGCCCACCTCCGCGAGCAGACGATCGCCATACTCCCTCTGCACCATGACGACCGCTCCGCCGAGCCTCGAAGCATTGCGGTAGCACCAGAGCAGGAGCGGAGTCGTGATGGTGTACGGAAGGTTCCCGGCCACCCACGGCTTCACTCCCGGAGCGGGAGCGACTGGCATAGTTCTCGCGTCCACCACTCCCGGAGCGGGAATGCTCGGCATGGTTCTGGCGTCTTCCACTCCCGGAGCGGGAGTGCTCTGCATGGTTCTGGCGTCCACCACTCCCGGAGCGGGAGTGACGCGCGCGGAAGCGGCCGTCCTCATCAGGTCATCGATCACCGAAGAATCGAGCTCGAGCGCATCTCCTTCCCGCACGACGAGCCATCCGGACGCGATCTCCGCAGCGAAGCGACGGCGCAGCACCGCGACGAGGGCCGGGTCCTTCTCCACGCACAGCACTGGATGGCCGTGCGCGAGCAGCGCGTGGGTCAACGCGCCTCCTCCCGGTCCGATTTCCAGAAGCGGCGTGCTCGGATCCCACGAGGCGCGGGTCGCGATCAGCTCGGGAATGCGAGGGTCGAGGAGGAAGTTCTGGCCGAGCCGCTTTCGAGGTCGAATCCCCGCGGAGGCGAGCCACTCCCGCTCACTGCTCATGCGGCTCCCGCTCACTGATGCGGCTCATGCTCACTGCCGATGCGGCTCCGGCTCGACAAGGCCACTCCCGCTCAATGCTCATGCGGCCGGGCGATCAAATCCGAAGAGCTCTATGGCGGAGGCATCGGTGATCCGTTCGATCTCCGCAACCGGCATCGTGAGGTACTCGGCCAGGTAGGCCGCGATCTGCGGAATGAACGAGGGGTCGTTCCGCTCCGATTGATGGGGATAGGGAGTGAGATACGGACAGTCGGTCTCGAGCACGAAACTCTCCGGTCCGACCGCTTCGGCGATCTCCGCGATCCACTTCTGATTCTTCTTCCGCCCGTAGGAGATCGATCCTCCCATGCCGAGCTTGAATCCCAGTCCATGTGCGCGCCGCGCGACGTCGAGATCGCCGGAGAAGCAGTGGATCACTCCGCGCACCTCCCCCTTGCCCTCCTGCTCGAGAATTGCGAGCACATCACCGTGCGCCGATGCGCCGTCCTTCTTCTGTCTCGAGTGCACCACGAGCGGCTTCTTCATCTCGTGCGCCCACCGCACCTGCCGGCGGAAGAACTCCCGCTGCACGTCGTACGGCGCGTAGTCGCGGTAATAATCGAGCCCGCACTCCCCCACCGCGAGGATCCGCGGATGGGACAGCTCCGCCCGGTGGCGCTCCTGCTCCTCGATGGTGGCGTTGACGGTGTCGATTGGATGGTTCCCGTCCGTTTCGAAGACGCGCTCATGGAGAGCGAGGTCGCCTTGCGCGCCGCCCCACCCCTTCTCGTCGATGTTGACCTCGAGCACGAAGCGCAGTCCGGCATCGAAGGCGCGCTCGAGCACCTCGGCGCGATCGGCGTCGAAGGCTCGGCTGTGCAAGTGCGCGTGGGT
>CAMPIC010000341.1 GCA_946886185.1 uncultured bacterium | reverse complement strand
GCTCCGTATCTCTTTCCTCCGGTTCTGACCGTCGCGGCAATGGCGGAGCCTTTTGTCTCGTCGGGCACGGTCGCATCCAAGCCGGATGCATCGGAGGGAAACGTCGAACAGAATCCGTCGAACGCGAGCGCTGCGCCGGTCTCCGATGAGCCTCCCGGATTCCTCGAGATTTTTTTCCCCGGGATCTTGACCATGTCGATGCTGTTTCTCGGTCAGGCGCTCGCGGACGATATCTGGGCGGAGCACAAGCTCGGCACCTTCCGCCGACTCCATGTGACTCCGAAGGGAGTGGGTGGACTCGTGCTCGGCAAGGTGATCGCGGGAACGCTGATTTTCTGGCTGATTTTCGAGCTGCTGCTTTTGCTGGGGCGTTATGCGTTCCAGATCGATCTAGAGCGGATCCATCTCGCCGCTATCTATTCCGCGATGTGCGGATTCGGAGTCCTCGCGGCGCTCCATTTCATCATGGTGCTTCCGAGATCGGAAAACGGCGGAACGATTCTCGGCAGTCTGGTGGTCATGCCTCTGGTGTTTCTGGGCGGCAGCTTCTTTCCCTTCGAGACGCTCTCTCCGACCATGCGCGCCATCGGAACCGCGACTCCGAACGGGCAGATCCTCGTTCAGATCAAGCGCATCGTATCGGGAGGGCCTCTCGATGCCGCCGTGTGGATCACGCCGCTGATCGCGATCGGGCTCGGCCTCGTGTTCACCATGCTCGCCGCGCGCGGCGCACGCCGGCGCTTCCTGGGAGCGTCTTGATGGCGTCGGGTCCAAGCATTCTCGAGAGGAGATCGGAGCGTTCGGCCCTCCAAAACATCCTCGTGATGGCGCGATTCGATCTGCAGTTCATGCTGCGCAGCCGCGAGAAGTTGATGTGGATGTTCTGGATGCCGGTGCTCTTCATGTTCCTGATCGGAAAGGCGATGCCGGGGCGATCGTCCGCCTCGTCGGCGGAGGCGGCGGTCGCCGTTCTCGATCAGGACGGCGGACCGCTTGCGGGCGCGTTCGTGCGCCATCTCGAGCAGCTCGATTACGCGATCGTCCCGGTCGACGCGGAGAGCACTCTCCTGCGGCACGAGCGGAGAGTGAGGATTCCCGCGGGATTGTCGGCAGGCGCCCTTCGAGGAGAGCAGCAGTCGCTCGAGCTCGGTTTTCGCAACGAAGGCACGAGCGCCAATCTCGACAAAGTCCGCGTCCAGCGCGCTCTGTTTCAAACTTTGGGCGACCTGGCGGTAGTGGCGAGCGAAGGCGACAGCGTGACCGACTCCTCGCTCGCGGCAGTATCCTCACGACCGCGTGCGGTGGAGATCGATTCCCGGCCGGCGGGGAAGCGCAGGACCATCCCGACCGGGTTCCAGCAATCGGTTCCCGGCATCCTCGTGATGTTCGTGCTGATCGTTTCGCTCACCACGGGCGGAGTGGTTCTGGTGATCGAGCGGGAGGAAGGGCTGCTCCGGCGTCTTGCCTCCGCGCCGGTGACGCGCCGGCAGATCGTGACCGCGAAGGTGTGCTCGCGCGTCCTGCTCGGTTTCATCCAGACCGCGTTCGCGATGCTCATCGGAACGCTGTTGTTCGGATTCGATTGGACGGGCCAGCTGCCGGCGGTGCTCCTGTTGCTCGCGATCTACTCCGTCTCGGCTGCCGCTCTCTCGGTGCTTCTGGGGAGTCTCTCCCGATCGCGCGGGCAGGCAGTGGGAACGGGGGTCCTCAGCGCCAATCTGCTCGCCGCGCTGGGCGGATGTTGGTGGCCGATCGAAGTGACGGGGCCGGTGATGCAGAAACTGGCGTGGTGTCTTCCCACCGGTTGGGTCATGTATGGGCTGCACCGGCTCATCAGCTTCGGCGACTCGATTGCCGCGATCGTGCCGTCCCTGCTGCTTCTCGCTGGTTCTGCGATCCTGTTCGCGTGGCTGGCGAGTCGCGTGTTCCGGTTCCAATAGTCCCTGCCGCTGGAGGGAGGAGAAGATGCGGATACCTGGCTCCCACTCCGAGCTCGATCGTGGAGTAGGTTCGTCGCGTGATCGCGGGCGTACGAGCATGCGCGCGATCCTGTCCGTCAGACAGAGGTCAGTCCTGCTGTTCGCGTCCCTGATCGGTTCCCCGTGGACCGCAGCCCTGCTGATCGCGCTGCTCTTCGGCTCTGTGCACGCCGCGGAGCCGCTCCACGACACGACGGGCAACTCGACCGATACCGCGCCGCATGCACTCGATTCGGCACAGCACTCGGTCGATACGCCGCCGCACTCTCTCGAAAAGGCGCCGCGTGCTTACGATCGGGTGTCGGGGCTCGATTCTCTCGCCTCCTCGAGTCTGGAGCGAGCGTTGGAGTACATGCAAATCTCTCCCGCCGGACTCGGTTTCGAGAAACGCTATGTGGAGGACGACACCTTTCGGCTGTCCATCGTGGACGCAATTCTCAACGATCCTCTCCGTCTGCCCGACTGGCAGGCCGAGACGATCACGAAGCTCCGAAGGCTTCTCGAAGAACCGGACAGCCTATTGGCGTGGGTGGGCGAGACGATCGACGCTCCGGGAAGTCCTCCGCGTCCGGCGTTCGCCGGCGCACGTCGAAGCGATGCCGGGAATGCGCGCGGCGACGCCTTCGATCGCGATGCGGCTGCGGCTGCGGATGCGGTGGCGCGTTTCGTCGAAGAGATGAAAGGCGCGCAGGCCGAGCTCGATCGTGCCTTCGCGCACATCGACCCGTCGTTGCGCGATCAGATCCAGGTCCTGGCACCGGCGATCTGGGGAGATCCCGAGCATCCGCTGGATCCGCTCCGAAAGGGGATGCTGCATTTCGAACTGGGCGCACAGGCCGACACCACGCTCGAGCTGAAAGAGAAGCTGGTGCTCGATGCCGCCGCCCTTCTCGATCGCAGCGCGCTCACGCGATCCGCGCAGCAGTACATGCGCGCGCTTTTGCGGCTCACCGAGGCGCCGGCGATCCGAGATCTCTTGCGTACGAGCTCGGATGACGCGAGCGCGAACCTGCCCGATGTGGACGACTCGGGCGGTGCGGCGGCGATTGGGAGCCTGCGAAACGGGGACCGGGCGGGGACGGATCGCACGACGCAGGATCCGAGCGCGCCGCTTCGTGGCGTGGAACTGCCGCCCGAGTTCAGGGAGATTGCGCGTGAGGTCGAAGGCGAGCTTTCAGGAGCATGGCCCACTCCGTGGGGATGGCTCGTCATCGGAGGCGCGGGTCCCAACCGATACTCCGTTCGATCGCTCGAACAGATCGCATTCGTGCTCGAAGCCGGTGGAGACGACGTGTACGAGGGGCGAGCCGCTTCGGCCGTGGGCGGACTGCTGCGTCCCTTCAGCGCCGTGTTCGATCGCGGCGGCGACGATCTCTACACTGCCGAGGGACGACCCTACGCTCTCGGCGGCGCGCACTTCGGAGTGGCGGCGTTGATCGACCTCAGAGGAAACGACGTCTATCGCGGAGACGACGGCAGCCTCGGCGCTTCCTGCTTCGGAGTCGGACTGCTCTATGACGGCTCGGGCAAGGATTTCTTCGAAAGCCGCAATCTCTCGCAAGGTGCGGGCGCCTTCGGAATCGGCATCCTTCGCTCCGCAGCAAAGGGAGATGCGCCTCCCGGACAGGATCTCCAGCCGGATCGCGGATACGAGGCGGGCTTGCTTCCCGTTCCCGGCACCGGAGCGATGATGGTTCGCGCGGACGAGAACGATACCTACGTCGCGGCGCGTCAGGCGCAAGGGTTCGCGTCGACGTTCGGATTCGGACTGCTCTCGGACGATGCGGGCAACGATGTCTATCGCGCGGGCGGGCTCTATCTCCACGTGCCGCTCTTGCCGAATGACTTCCAGAGTCTTTCGCAAGGATTCGCCATCGGCTTTCGTCCTCGCGCGGCCGGCGGAGTGGGGGTCCTGCTCGACGAGTCGGGAAATGACTTCTATGACGCGGAGGTGTACGCGCAAGGAACTAGCTACTGGTACTCGCTAGGACTGCTCTTCGACGGAGCGGGAAACGATCGCTACCTGGCGACGCAGTACGCGCAAGGCGCCGGAGTCCACTTGTCGGTGGGATCGCTCTGGGATCGCGGAGGCGACGATCACTACGTCTCCAAGCTCGGCGTGACGCAGGGAACCGCACACGATCTCTCGGTGGGGATGCTGCGCGATGAATCGGGCAACGACTACTACACCGTGAGCGACGGCCAGGGAGTCAGCATCGTCAACTCGGTCGCGCTCTTCCTGGATGAACAAGGCGATGACTTCTACGCCACTCCACGCGGAGGCCAGGGAACGGCAGGGTATCGACGCGGATTTTCCGGAAGCGGAATCTTCCTCGATCTGGAGGGAGCCGACCGATACGTGGGCGAGAGTGGCGCTCGCGACGGCGCCGCATGGGCAACGAACGACTTCGCGATCGGAATCGATCTCGATCGCGAAGTCGTTCGT
>CAMPIC010000340.1 GCA_946886185.1 uncultured bacterium | reverse complement strand
CGTCCGACCGTTCCACGGATGATCGGGATGCATACCGGGGGCGCGGCGCTGCGCCGGACTCCGCAGGTGAGCCCGGTTCTCCGGATACGTAGCGTCAAAACACCCGGCGCGCGCCGGCGTGCAATGCGGTCCGAAGAAAACGGGCCAGAGAACCCCTCGGGCAGCCGATAGACCCGAAGGGGAGAACCATCCGCAGATGAAGATCGACGTCGGCCTGAAGCTCGTCCAGGCCAACCTCATCGACGAGGACCAGCTCCGTCGTGCTCGGGAAATCGAGAAGGCGGAGGGGGCGATCCTCACCTCCACCCTCGTCAAGCTGGGCGTGATCACCGAGGAGCGGCTGCTGCAGTTCCTTTCCGAGCTGTACGAAACTCCGGCGATGAATCTCCAGGACCGCGAGCTCGAGCCGATGGTGGCGAAGCTGCTCCCCGCCGAGGTGGCGAGCAAGTTCCAGGTGGTGCCGATCGGGCGGACCGGGCGCGTCCTGCGGGTGGCGATGGCCAATCCGGCCAACTTTTTCGCGATCGACGACATCAAGTTCATCACCGGGTGCGAAGTCTCGGTCTATGTCGCGACCGAGGGGCAGATCAAAGCGGCGATCGATTCGCTCTACGATTCGACCGAGACGATGCAGGACGTGATCAACTCCATCCAGGACGAGGTGGAGGTGATCGAGCAGGCCGACGAGGACTACGAGTCGGGCGGAGCCGAGGAAGCTCCCGTCGTCAAGTTCGTCAACACCTTGATCGCCGAAGCGGTACGCCGGGGCGCGAGCGACATCCACATCGAGCCGTACGAGAAGAAGCTGCGGGTCCGATTCCGCATCGACGGCGTGCTCTACGAGATGATGTCCCCTCCGATCAAGATGAAAGCGGCCATCATCTCGCGCATCAAAATCATGGCGGAGCTCGACATCGCCGAGAAGCGGGTGCCGCAGGACGGCCGCATCAAGATCCGCCTCACCAAGAAGACGATCGATCTGCGCGTCTCCACGCTCCCCACCATCTTCGGCGAGAAGGTGGTGATGCGTATCCTCGACAAGAGCAACCTCGCGCTCGATCTGACCAAACTGGGATTCGACAAGGGTGCCCTCGGCCGGTTCATCAAAGCGATCGAGTCTCCCTACGGAATGGTGCTGGTGACCGGGCCGACCGGAAGCGGAAAGACGACCACCCTCTATTCCGCTCTCTCGCGCATCAACGTGCCCGAGACCAACATCATGACCGCGGAAGACCCGGTCGAGTACAACATCGACGGGATCAACCAGGTCAACGTCAACGACGCGATCGATCTCACCTTTGCCGCCGCGCTCCGCGCCTTTCTCCGTCAGGACCCGAACGTGGTGATGGTCGGAGAAATCCGCGACAAGGAGACCGCCTCGATCGCCATCAAAGCAGCGCTCACCGGCCATCTGGTGCTCTCCACGCTCCACACCAACGATGCGCCGGCCACGCTCAACCGTCTCGTCGACATGGGCGTGGAGGCGTTTCTGGTCGCATCCTCGGTGAACGTGATCCTGGCGCAACGGCTGGTGCGCCGACTGTGCGAGAAGTGCAAGGAGCCGATCGAGCTGCCGGAAGAAACGCTCCTCGAGCTGGAGCTGAGTCCCGAGGCGGCCCGGGGGGGCAGGATCCACACCGGCAAGGGCTGCTACGAATGCAACGGCACCGGGTACCGGGGCCGTCAGGGTATCTATGAAGTGATGATGATCTCGCCGTCGGTGCGCGACCTCATCCTGAATCACCGCCCCACCAGCGAGATCAAGGTGCAGGCGGTGAAGGAGGGAATGCTCACCTTGCGCATGGACGCGCTCGAAAAGCTGAAGCTGGGGATCACCTCGGTGGAAGAGGTTTTGAAAGAGTCGGCGCCCGACAAACTGTTCTGACGCATCGAGCAGCCAGGCGTCTCGAGTGGCGCGGCATTCGGCGCTTCGGGCCCAGCGGCCAACTGGCGCCTGGGGTCCAGCGGGATACACGCGCCTCAAGTCGATCCGCCGGCGGGCCGATCTAGAACGGGGGCTCCGGCGGGCGCTCGATGAAACCATGGGCCGCGCGTAGCGGGCAGCTTCTTCCGGCGTCGAGGTCATCTCGAACGGCAGGGAAGCGTGCCGGAGCGTTCGGTGGGGAACCAATGACGACACTGCACAAGCTTCTGGAAGAAGTCGTCGAGCTCGGCGGCTCCGACTTGCACCTCACCGCGGGGATCCCGCCGATGTTTCGCGTCGACGGAGCGATCCGGCCGAGCGATCACGAGGCGATGACGCCCGAGGCCACCGAGGAGATGATTTACTCGGTGCTCCGCGAGGACCAGAAGAAGCGATTCGAGCAGAACCACGAGCTCGATCTCTCCTTCGGCGTCAAAGGCCTCTGCCGGTTCCGTATGAACGTTTTTCTCCAGAGAGGCGTGGTCGCGGCCGCCATTCGCCAGATCCCGTACGCGATTCCCGAGTTCGATCGCCTGGGCCTTCCCCCGGTGGTCAAGGACTTCTCGGCCTGCCCGAACGGGCTGGTGCTCGTGACCGGTCCGACCGGTTCCGGCAAGTCGACCACTCTGGCCGCACTCATCGACCGGATCAATGGATCGCGGCAGGGGCACATCTTAACGATCGAGGATCCGATCGAGTACATCCACCAGCATCGCCAGTCCATCGTCAACCAGCGCGAGGTCAACGCCGACACGAAAAGCTTCCCGGAAGCGCTCAAGTACGTGCTGCGCCAGGACCCGGACGTGATCCTGATCGGGGAAATGCGAGACCTGGAGACGATCCAGTCTGCCCTCACCATCGCGGAGACGGGACACCTGGTGTTCGCGACCCTGCACACGAACTCATCGTTCGAATCGATCAACCGCGTCGTCGACGTTTTCCCCGCCAGCCAGCACAAGCAGGTGCTGGCTCAGCTCGCCTTCGTGCTCAAGGGAGTGGTCACCCAACAGCTCATCGCGAAGCGCGGCGGCCGCGGCCGAATCAACGTCTCCGAGGTGCTGGTTTGCACGCCGGCAGTGTCCGCCGTGATTCGTGAGGGCAAGACCCATCAGATCTATTCGCTGATGCAAGCCGGACAGAAGTGGGGAATGCAGACCATGAATCAGGGCCTCTTCAACGCGGCCCAAAAGCGCTTCATCTCCGTCGAGAACGCGCTCGGCCACAGCCCGAACCGGCCGGAGCTGGAGCAGATGTTCGAGAAGTACGACCCGCTGCTCTTGGCCCGTTCGAGCCGGCCCGCAGCCTGAGTCATTCGTAGCCCGACCACAGGGAGAGGATCGCAACATGCCGGTCTACGTCTGGAAGGGAAAGGCTCCTGGGGGTGGTACCCAAACCGGGGAGTTGACCTTCGCGACCAAAGACGAGGTGATGCAGTATCTGCGCAAGAAGCGGATCATCGCCCCGGACGTGAAGGAGAAGGGAAGCGCCCGCCGCTTGGGTCTTCCCAAGAAGGGCCCGAGCATCCGCGACCTGGTGCTCTTCACGCGCCAGTTCTCGACCATGGTCAACGCGGGTCTGCCGCTCGTGCAGTGCCTCGACATCCTCTCCAAGCAGGCGGAGAGCGCCACGTTCCGGCAGGTGGTCTCGGATGTGATGCATGACGTCGAGGCGGGCTCGACCCTGGCGGAAGCGATGTCGAAGCGAAACGACGCCTTCGACAATCTCTACGTCAACATGGTGGACGCCGGAGAGGCGGGCGGTATCCTCGATGACATTCTGGCGCGTCTTGCCGGATATCTCGAGAAGGCGGAAGCGCTCCGCCGCAAGGTCAAGAGCGCCCTCACCTATCCGACCGTGGTGCTGGTGGTGGCGCTGGGCGCGACCACCTTCATGCTTCTCTTCATCATCCCGACCTTCGCCAAGGTGTTCGCCGATTTCGGCGGCGAGCTGCCCATGGCCACGCGTATCGTGCTCGCGCTCTCCGACTTCGTGAAAGCGTTCTGGTGGGCGATCATCCTCATGATCGTGGGGACGGTCTTCGGATTCAAGCGAGCCTACAAGACCGAAGCGGGTCGCCTTCGCATCGACGCGGCTCTTCTCAGGATGCCCATCTTCGGCGATATCCTGCGCAAGGCCTCGATCGCGCGTTTCACCCGGACGCTCGGAACGATGATCTCCTCCGGAGTTCCGATCCTCTCGGCTCTCGACATCACGGCGCGAACGGCCGGCAACCGGATCATCGAGAACGCCATCCTCTTGACCAAGGGCTCGATCGGAGAAGGAGAGACGATCGCGGCGCCGCTCAAAGAGTCGAAGGTGTTCCCGCCCATGGTGGTGCAGATGATCGCGGTCGGCGAGGAGACCGGCGCGCTCGACAAGATGCTCGACAAGATCGCCAACTTCTACGACGAGGAAGTGAACGTGGCGGTCGATACGCTCACGTCGATCATCGAGCCGGTCATGATCGTGGTCATGGGAACGCTCGTCGGCGGCATGGTCGTGGCCA
>CAMPIC010000339.1 GCA_946886185.1 uncultured bacterium | reverse complement strand
AAAATGATGGAAGTTTAGGCCAATCTGGAACGATCCGCTTCCCCAGGATCGGATAGATCCGCGAGCGCCGACGGACGTGCACGTTCTAGCGATTCTGCTCGCGCCCTTTAACGCGGAGAGGTGCGGATCAATTGTCCGGCGAGGACTGCACCATCGGTCCGCACGCGGATGAAGTAGACTCCGGCCGGCGCAACTCTGCCGTTCTCGTCGAAGCCGTCCCAGGAGATCGCGTGCGTTCCCGGTGACATCGTGCCGGCATCGAGCACCCGCGTCCGGCGACCCTGGACGTCGTGCAGCTCGATCTCGACTCGTGAGGATCGCTCGAGCGCAAAGCGGATCGAGGTGCTCCCCACGAACGGATTCGGCGAACCGATCACCCGCGTGTAGGCATCAGAGAAGGCGCCTTCCACCGACGCCGTGACCGGGCACTGGACCGGTGCAATCTCCACTCCGGCGGACCCATCCGCGACGTAAACGTGTTCGCCGTTCGTGGCGAGGCCGGTGGAAGATCCCAAGTCGATGCCACCGACCGTCACGGCCGTCATCGGATCGGACACATCGACTACCTGAAGCCCACCCGCGACATGCGCGACGTACGCGATGCCGTTCGAAATTTCGACGTCGAACGCCTGCCCCTTCGTGTCGACGTTCCTGACGAGCAGAGGCGCCTGCGGATTCGACATGTCGAAGATCTGCAACCCGGGCGTGTCGTCCGCGACCACCAGGTAGTCGCCCTGGAACGCGAGGTCCCACGCTTCGCCGGGAGTGTCGGCGGTCGTGATCCGCACGGGCGCGGTCGGATCCGAGAGGTCGAGCACGTGGACTCCTGCCTGGCGTCCGGCGACGTACGCGAGCCCATCGCGCACGAGGATG
This sequence comes from uncultured bacterium, assembly GCA_946886185.1. Next base: position 3,562 of record CAMPIC010000339.1, on the reverse strand, counting down.
CCGACCACGTTGCCGGGGAGCGCGAGGGAGCCGACCACCGTCGGCGCGGCGGGCGAGGAGACATCGACGATCTTGACGCCGCCCCAATCGGCCGCGATCGCAATGTGCGATCCGAAGAGCGCACCCGCCCTGGCAAAGCCGTCCAGCGCCACGGATCCCGCAGCCACCGGCGAAGACGGATTGGCCACGTTCACGACCTGCAGTCCCACCGAGGAGTTCATCACATAGGCGAGGTCGCCTGCCACCTGCACATCCGCGGTTTCGCCGGGCAAGGGGAATGCTCCCAGGAGGAACGGCGCGTCGGGATCGGTGATGTCGGCGATCTGCATCCCGGCATGGTGATCGGCGATGTACGCGCGATCCGAAGTCACCACCAACTCGCGTGCCCAGCTGGGCGTGTCGACGCTACCGCGCGGCCGCGCTGCTTCCGAGGACGCGATCGCCACCACCTGAACCCCGTAGAAGGCGTCGGACACGTAGGCGAAATCTCCCGCCAGGGTCACGTTCTCTGAGCTGCCAGGAGTCGGCATCGTGGTGAGGATCACAGGATGGGAAGGATCCGCGACCGACACCGTGTGCACTCCGATCGTCCCCGTCGCGACGTAGGCAAGGTCACCCCGGGCTTCCACGCCTAACATGTCGCCTTGCCCCGGCATCGGCACGAACCCGAGCACCGACGGCGCGGTCGGCTGTGAGATGTCGATGAGCCGCAAACCCGTGTCGAAACTCGTGACGTAGGCGATCGAATCGACTGCGTGGATGGCCCGCGTCGGGCCGATGTTCCCCAGGCTTCCGATGATCGAAGGATTCTGCGGGTCAGTGGCGTCGATGATCTGGATCCCGGAAAAATGGTCGGCGACGCAGACCAGGTTCCCGTGGATGGAAACCGCGCGCGCCGAGTCCGGGGTGTCCACCAGAGCCAGGAATTCGGGCGCGTCCGGATCGCTGATATCGAAGATGAGGACGCCCGCGGTCGAGGCGGCGACCACGAGGATGGATCCGTCGGAGTCGATGCCCATTGGCATCGCGCCCGTGGGGAGGCTGGTCACCACGAACGGAGCGGCGGGGTTGCTGACGTTCACGACCACCACTCCGACCGGGTTCACGCAAAGATAGGCGTGATCTCCGACCAGGACGAGGCGGCTCGCATCCCCTCCGGCCGCGACCGAGCCGATCGTGACCGGCTGGCCGAGATCGGTGAAGTCCAGGATCCTCAAGCCGCTGGATCCATCCGCGACAAAGAGGAGACCGTCTCGAAACACCGTGTCGTGAGCGTCGCCCGGCGTGTCGGCGCCGACCACCCAGTGCTGGTACTCCTGGTAGACCTCGCAGTCGGTCGCGTGCGCGCTGGTGGCGAAGACAAGTCCTGCCATGACGATTCCCAGGGCTGCGCAGCGGTTCGGGTGAAAGTGGATCACGAAAGCCTCCAGAGGATAGTCGAGCTCGTCCAAGGTACATGCGCGGGGTCGGGCGAGTGCGGTTCCGGCGCGAGTCGCCTCTTCCCCCCACGAATGCCCGACGGCGCCCATGCGATGCCGAGTGGTCGTAGTCGCGCCGACCATGATACTCCGGCTTACATCCGCGGGCCTAGCAGAGGGCGCGGCACCGGCAAAGCCTCTACCGGCAAAAGGAGAGCTGCGGTAGAATCCGCATGAATCGAGAAAGGCGATGTATTGCACTGTCCCACAATGAATAACGTGATCCCGGCTGCGGCCTGATCCGGAATCGCGCCGGTTCTTTCCCCAGGACGCGCGACGACATTCGTATCCAGGACGACGCAGCAGAAAAGCTCCCGGAGGTAGGTTCGATGTCCGATCCATTCGGCGCTCGTGAGACTCTTCAAACCCCGCTTGGACCGCGCACCATCTGGCGTTTGGAAAAGGCGGATCCGAGCCGCGTGAACTCGCTGCCGTACTGCATCAAAGTCTTGCTCGAGTCGTGTTTGCGCAACCTGGACGGGCGCGCCATGACGCAATCGGATGTCGCGGCGCTCGCGGATTACGATGCGCGGAGCGTCCCTCGCATCGAGATCCCGTTCATGCCGGCGCGGGTCATCCTCCAGGACTTCACGGGCGTTCCCTCGGTCGTCGATCTGGCCGCGATGCGCGAAGCGATGAAGCGGATGGGCGGCGATCCCCGCAGGGTGAACCCGCTCGTGCCGTGCGATCTCGTCATCGACCACTCTGTACAAGTCGACGTGTTCAACAGCCGGGATGCGCTCCTGCGCAACAGCGAGAGGGAGTTCGAGCGCAATCGAGAGCGGTATGAGTTCTTGAAGTGGGGCCAGCGCGCGTTCGACAACTTCCGCGTCGTGCCGCCGGCGACCGGAATCGTTCACCAGGTCAATCTCGAGTACCTCGCCAAGGTGGTCTGGGAGGAGGGAGGCGCTCTCTACCCCGACTCGCTCGTGGGGACCGATTCGCACACCACCATGATCACCGGGCTCGGAGTCGTGGGATGGGGCGTGGGTGGGATCGAGGCCGAAGCGGTCATGCTCGGGCAACCGATCTATATGCTCCTGCCGGAAGTCGTGGGATTCCAGATGACCGGGGAGCTGCCCAAAGGGACGACTGCGACCGACCTGGTGCTGCGCGTGACCGAGATGCTCCGGCAGCACGGAGTGGTCAACAAGTTCGTGGAGTTCTTCGGTCCCGGGCTGGATCAGATGCCGGTGGCGAATCGCGCAACCATCGCCAACATGGCTCCGGAGTATGGCGCGACCATCGGATTCTTCCCGGTCGATGCGAAGACTCTGGAATATCTGCGGCTCACGGGGCGGGACGAGCGGCTGATCCAGACCGTCGAGCAGTATTACAAAGAGCAGGGAATGTGGAGGGAGCCGGATCGGAAGATCCACTACTCCTCTGTGCTGGAGCTCGATCTCGGAACGGTGGAGAGCTCGCTCGCGGGGCCGCGACGCCAGCAGGACCGCGTAGCGCTTTCTCGGATGCAGGAAGCTTGGCGCAGCGATCTGGGCACCACCCTCATTCGTCCGACATCAAACGATGCTCGCGCTGCAGCATCCGCCGGAGAAAGTGGTGGAGGCGCCGCCGTCGCCACTTCGCCCGAGGTCGCAGTGGACTATGACGGATCCTCGTTCCTTTTGCGCGATGGCTCGGTCGTGATCGCCGCGATCACGAGCTGCACCAATACGTCCAACCCCAGCGTGATGATCGGGGCTGGTCTCTTGGCGCGAAACGCCGCTGCCCGCGGTTTGAAGCGCAAACCGTGGGTCAAGACGTCGCTCGCGCCCGGCTCCAAGGTCGTCTCCGAGTACTTGACCCGCGCCGGGCTGCTCGACGACCTCGAGTCTCTCGGCTTCTACGTCGTGGGGTATGGCTGCACCACCTGCATCGGGAACTCCGGCCCGTTGCCCGACGAGATTTCCAACGGTGTGCGAGAGGGCAACCTGATCGTGGCGAGCGTGCTCTCCGGGAATCGCAACTTCGAAGGCCGCATCCACCCCGAGGTGCGGGCCAACTACCTCGCCTCGCCGCCGCTGGTCGTGGCCTATGCGCTGGCCGGCACTGTCGACATCGATCTCACCAAGGACCCGCTCGGG
>CAMPIC010000338.1 GCA_946886185.1 uncultured bacterium | reverse complement strand
ACGCGCAACACCAGGATGCGCTGCGTATCGGGAGCGGCTCCGCCCAACGCCTGCCGCATGGCGGATCTGCGCGCGTCCGGATCGGTTGCGCCCGCGATGGCGAGCGCGCGCGCCCGCCTCTCCGCGCTCGACACCGAGGGAGGAAGCAGGTCGCCCGGCTGCCAGAGCGCATTCGGAGGGCGAAGCGCGACCCCGCGGCGATGCTCCGCTTTCCGCGGCGCTCGATCGATCAGGAGGTGGGGAAAGCCGCCGGCGCCGGGCTCGGAAGATTCGGCGCGCGGTTGCTCGTGGCGCGCGTCCGGGACGGACGCGGCGGGTGCACGGCGGAGCTCGACGGTGCCCGCGAGGAGATCCCCTCCACAGGAGAGCGCGAGCAGCAAAGAAAGCAGAATGGGGAGCCGCACGAATCTCCCCGCTCTGTGCTCTACGGTGACCATCCCGTCCTGGAGTGGTGTCACGCGATCAGAAGTTGTAAGAAATCGAGAACTTGTTCACTCGATCCAGAGTTCGCGCCTGCGGCACGCTCGCATAGTCCGCGGTGAACCGGCCGATTCCGAACCCGACGCCGAAGGTCGGATCGCGGATGTCTCCGTCCTCGTCCTGGATGTAGCCGGTGCGCAGCATCAGGAAGTCCTGATACCCGAACTCCGCCCCGACGTTGTGAATCGGAGTCTCGTCGTCGTGGACGAGCGACTTGTTGAAGTCGTAGGAGAACAGGCCGCTGAAATCCTCCGTGGTGAGGAACATGGTCGCGAAGCCGACCTTGAGGTTCCGCCCGATCGGATCGGACTGATCCTGATCGATGTAGGCGATGTCGGGCCCCAGATTCTGCACGTTGACGCCGACGTTGGTCGGCCAGCTCAGGAGCGGCAGGGCGCGAATCCGCCAGAGTCCTGCCAGGTCGGCGCTGAAGGTGTCACCGGTTCCGGGAGATCCGTCGGGAGTGGCCCAGCTCGGCGCCAGGTTGACGTAGACATACTTGAGCGTCATGCCGGCCGCGAGTCCGGACGCAATCTCGGTTCCGATGGAGATCTGGGGCGAGATCTCGTAGCTCGTGAAGTTGCCGAGGTTGTTACCCTGATCGTCCGTGGCCACGCTCTCGCCGTAGCCCAGATAGATGACGCTCGCGCCGATGCCTCCCCAACCGGCCAGGTGCATCGAGTACCCGAGGAACTCGTAATACACGTCGTCGGCCAGGTCCGGAACGAGCTGCGCGTGCATGAGGCTGAAGACGCGATCGCTCCGCCAGGCCAGAGCTGCGGGATTCCACCAGTTTGCGGTGGCATCATCGGGGAGAGACACGAAGGCGCGGCCCATTCCGTCGGCCCGCGCTCCGGGAGTGATGTTGAGCGATTGGGCACCGGACGTCTGGGCGGCGCCGTCGCCGTGCGCCAGGAAAACGGCGACCGACCCTAGCAGCACCGCCAGTCCAAGTTGTCTCATGGAACCAAGTACCTCCTCCGGTGTCGTTTGGGTGTTCCCAGCGAAATGCGCGAGCCGGCCGCGCAGCTCCTCATGAACCCGACCCCGATAGCCCGGTTCCGCGGGCGGAACGCACTTTCGCCCGGGAATGATTCTCCCGGCAGCCCACCACACGGGTTAGGTTCCGATCGGGCGCAGCGGGGGTCAAGGGAAACATTCTGCCGACTCCTCAGCTCGGGGTCGAAACGCCCAGCGACTCCGCGTAGGACGCGCGGGCCTTCCGCACGGAAGCATCGTCCGGATGCCGCGCCAGCCAGGAATCGAGCACTTGCAGCGCCCCGGACTGATCCCCCACCGACTCCCACAGGAGCTTGAACTCCGCGCGTTGCAGCTCCCAGTCCTCCGGGAGACCACCAAGCCCGGTGCGATAGGCCGCCACCGCCTCGTCCAGCTTCCCCTGCAGCTCGAGCGATTCCGCGTACAACTCGTGGATCCGACCGTCCGCATTCCCGGTTTCGACCATCCACCGGAATTCCTTTTCCATCTCCGGGTAGTTTTTGTCCTGCCGGTAGAGAATCCCCAGCGAATAGTGGACCGCGGGAGCCTGGGGAGAGATGACCGCCGCCCGCTTCGCCACCTCGATGGCGCGCGCCCGCTCTCCGCGAGTGAGCAGCTCCTGCGCGATTCCGAGGAGGGACGCGGCGTAGTTCTGGACCAGCCGGGTCGAGTTCACATCCTTGTAGACCGTGCTGTCGGGTTTTCCATCCACCAGGATCCCGCGATAGCGATAGGTCTCTTCCAGGAGACTGAGGCTGGTCTCGATGTCGACGCGCGACTGCGTGCCGCGCGAATCTTCCACTTTCATGACGATCCCCTTCTGGACGAGGCGCGGTTCGAGCCCCATCTGATCGGGAACCGTGAGCGCGATGTAGATCGGCCTGCGCCCATACTCGCGCTCGATGATCCGCGCCACCGCCAGGTCCTTCGCGAGGAGCGGCTCATCGATGTCCCGCACATAGGGCATCAACTGGAGCGCGTTGAGATACTCCTCGACGTAGCTCCGCGAAATGCGTCCGGATCGATAGGCCGCGAGATATCCCGAGGACATCGCGATCGCGGGAAGCTGCTCGACCGGCCATCCGACATCGATGGTGGGAGGATCCTCCATCAACTGCCGGACGTACCAATCGGTGTTGAGGAGGCTCAGGTTCACCACGCGCACGTCGGTGCGGAATCGCTCCACTTGCTGCATGTACCACAGCGGGAAGGTGTCGTTGTCTCCGTTGGTGAAGAGGATCGCATCCGGGTCGAGCGAGGCGAGCACGTTGTGCGCGAAGTCGGCCGCGACGTGGAACTCGGTGCGATCGTGCGTGAACCAGTACGCCCGCAACGTCCCCATCGGCATGGCAAGCAGGAGGAGCGCGAGCGCAATGGTCGCGCCCAACCGCGCCATCCGCTGCGCCCCGGCGAGCGCGATCCGGACCTCTTCGAGCAGCGTCGCCGCTCCCAGCCCGATCCAGACAGTGAAGAACTGGAACGACGCAACGAAGAAGTAGTCGCGGTCGCGCACCTCGTCTTCCCGGAAGTTGAGATAGAAGACCAGCCCGATCGAGGTGATCAGGTAGGTGATGAACACGAGGAGGAAGCCTCTCCGATCGCGCGACGCCTGCCCCACCGCGCCCACCAGTCCCAGGGCATAGGGGAGGAAGAGGCCGATCCTCTCGGAGAACCATCCCGTCTGGTATTGATCACGCGCATAGTCCCAGAAGTGGCGCGTGATCTGGATTTCGAAGGGAGCCTTGCGCAGGAGAAATGGATTGGGCGGCTTGTACTGATCGCGAATCAGCATTTTCCACAGAGATTGCCACGTACTGGGATCCGCCTCGTTGATCGCGGGATGGAGCTGCGCGCGGATCATCAAATACGCGTGCGTCGAGATTCCCAGGACCGCCGCGATGCAGCACCAGGTCAAGACCCCACGACTTCCCAGGAGCGGATGGAGCGGTCTCCAGATGGAGACGATCGAGGCGAGCAAAACGATCCCGAGGACCGGCACCCACACTTGCCATCCGAGATTGGGCAGCATCGCGGGATGGAGCAGGATGAGCAGCCCCGCCACGAAGAACGCGCCCACCCATCCAATTCCGAAGAGCCTCCGCTCGACCAGGAGCGCGAAGAGGATGATTCCGGGAAGCACGAGGAAGGTGCCGAGGTGGATCCCCATGGCGAGACACAGGAGGTAGTACAAAAGGACGAAGAGCCCGGCGCGCCGCTCGCGGTCTCCCGGCCGCGCCCACCGCACGATGAGCCACAGGCAGAGCGTCATGATGAGGTTGGAGAGCGCGTACACTTCCGCCTCGATCGCGTTGTCCCAGAAGGTGCGGCTGAAGGCGGTGAAGAACGCCGCGACCGCGCCGGCCACGGCGCCGATCCACGGGCTCGGTCTGGCCTGGTTTCCGGCGCTCGCTCTGCGCTCGGGGTCGTAGAAGGCGCGATAGAGCTCGAGTACGAGCAAGAAGGTGAACGCGGCGGCGAGGCTCGACGCGAGCGCGGAGAGATAGTTCACCCGGGTCGCGACCATCTCGAAGATCGGAAGCAGCGTCATGACCCGCCCGATCAGCACGTAGAGCGGCGTTCCCGGAGGATGCGGGATCCCGAGCGTGTAGGAAGTCGCGATGAACTCGCCGCTGTCCCAGAACGGACAGTCGGTCGTGAGGGTGGCGAGATAGACGATCTGCGTGACCAGGAACACCAGGGCGGCGCCCCAGAAATCGATCGATCCACGCAGCTTCATCCGGCCGTTCTCGCTCGCCAAAATCGTTCGTTCCCTTCATCCCTGAAGACGTGGATCCGATTGCGGAAGGTCGCTCTCCCCGGTCCGCGCCCCGCCCTGGGATCCCTCTCCCGGGAACCTCGTCGCGCTACTACACAGTCGAGACGCGGCGTCTGGAGAGCTACGACGAGAACGTGCCGAACGCGGGCGTGATCATCCACGCTGTCAATACGGGGAGCAGGCAGCCG
>CAMPIC010000337.1 GCA_946886185.1 uncultured bacterium | reverse complement strand
GGAGTTCGATCGCCACGGGAAGGTCCTGAGCATCGAGGAGAAGCCGAAGGAGCCCAAGAGCGGCTATGCGGTTCCGGGACTCTATGTGTACGACGAAACGGTAGTGGAGCGCGCGCGCGCCCTTCGTGCGTCAGCGCGCGGCGAGTACGAGATCACCGACCTGAACCGCGCCTATCTGTCGGATGGACTGCTCGAGGTCGCGCTCCTCGGACGAGGGATTGCATGGCTCGACACCGGGACTCCGGAGAGCCTCCTCGAAGCGGGCGAATACATCGCCACCATCGAGAGACAGCAGAACTGGAAAATCGCCTGCCTCGAAGAGATCGCGTTCAACCAGGGCTTCATCGATGAAGCGCAGTTCCGGCGATTGATCGAAGAGTGCCGCAACCCGCTCTACCGGCCGTACCTCGAGATGGTCCTGGCCGAGCGCGGAGCCAATTCCTGACCGGCGGTAGGAGGCGGAGAAACATGCGGGCAACCGAGCATCCAGAATCAGCGTGCGGATGGACGGCGCACTCCCCCCGAACGTACTTTGCGTCTCCACCCACGGACCTGCTGCGGCGTGGTGCCGCGGGCGCTTCGATCCTGCTGATGCTCGCAGTTTGCTGGATCGGCGGCGCGGAAGCGAAGGTGGTTTCGTCGGACGCGGCCGGATTCTCGGTGGAGCATCAGGTGACGGTGCCGGCGGAACCCGACGATGCGTTCTCGACGCTCCTCGACGTCTGGCGATGGTGGGATCCTGCTCACACCTGGTCGGGCGATCCCGCGAATCTGTCGATCGATGCGCGCGCAGGAGGATGCTTCTGCGAGTCGTTGCCCGAAGGAGGCAGCGCGCAACATCTCCTCGTCATCTATGCGGAACCGGGCAGCACGCTGCGGATGGTAGGCGGACTGGGACCGCTCCAGGATCAAGCCGTTTCCGGCGCGATGACCTGGAGCGTGGCTCCTGAGGGAGAAGGAAGCGTCATCACCATGACGTACCGCGTCTCGGGCAGAGTCGAGGGAGGCATGGAGGCGTGGGCGGGCCTCGTCGACTCCATGCTCGGTGGCCAGATCGCTCGCCTTGCCGACCTGCTCGACGACTGATCGACGACAGACGAATCAAAGCTCTCCGGAGTCTTCGATCACGACTTTCTTGCGTGGTTTGCCGCCCTCGGTGCCGACCGATTCGATCTCTTCGAGCACGTCGAGCCCGCTCACCACGTGGCCGAAGACCACATGCTTGCCATCCAGCCAGGGCGTCTTGACAGTGCAGAGGAAAAACTGGCTCCCGTTGGTTCCCGGGCCGGCGTTCGCCATCGACAGGATCCCCGCGCCGGTGTGCTTGAGCTGGAAGTTCTCGTCCTCGAACTTCTCGCCGTAGATCGATTTTCCGCCGGTCCCGTTGTGGTTGGTGAAGTCGCCTCCCTGGCACATGAAGTCGGGGATGATGCGATGGAACGTGCTGCCTTTGTATCCGAACCCCTTCTCTCCCGTGCAGAGCGCGCGGAAGTTTTCGGCGGTCTTCGGAACGACGTCGGCCGCGAGCTCCATGGTGATGCGCCCGGCGGGCTCGCCTCCGATCGAGATATCGAAGAAAACTTGTGGATTGGCCATCGAACGATCCTTCCTGTTTCGGTTTCCCGGTCCGCGTCCGCTTCTGAGTCGGCATCATAGCCCAGGTTCCGAGTCAGTGGATGGTGCGGGTGTCGTAGACTGATTCGGCATGGTCTTTTTCGGGAACAAGGGATCCGCTGGATCACTCGCGGATGGTTTCCATGAGGGGCATCTCCACGGCGAGAAGAGACGTCCGAAATGGGTCCGGATCGCTGGGCGTGCGGCTCTGGTACTCGCTCTTCTGCCCGTGTTGATGCTCCTTCTGCTCCGATGGGTTCCGCCTCCCGCATCGGCGCTCATGGCGCAGCGCAAGCTCGCGGGAAGCGCGATCGACTATCGCTGGGTCAGCCTCGACGAGATCGCGCCCGCGGCTGTCGTCGCAGTGGTCGCGGCGGAGGATCAGAAGTTCGCGGACCATCGCGGATTCGACCGCGAAGCTATCCAGGAGGCCCTGGACGACCGGGATCGTGGTAAGAGACTGCGCGGGGCGAGCACGATTACGCAGCAGCTCGCAAAGAACCTCTTCCTCTGGCCGGGGCGGAGCTGGGTGCGTAAAGGGCTGGAAGCAGGTTGGACCGCGTCGATGGAAGTGGCGTGGCCGAAACGGCGCATCGTCGAGCTCTATCTCAACGTGGTGGAGTTCGGAGACGGCGTGTTCGGCGTGGAGGCGGCGAGTCAACGCTACTTCGGCAAGCCGGCCAAGCGACTCACCTCTTCCGAAGCGGCGCTGCTCGCGGCGGTATTGCCCAATCCGTATCGATTGCGCGCAGCGGCTCCGTCGGCATACGTGCGCCAAAGGCAGCAGTGGATCCTCCGCCAGATGGGTCAGCTCGGCGGAGAAAGCTACGTAGTTAGGCTCGAATAGTGCTTACCGTTGCGGTGAGAGCTACGTGGCCCGACTCGAGTAGCCCGTAACGCTGCTGCGATAGCTGCGTGGCCCGACGCGAGTAGTGATCACCGCTGCTCAGGGCGGCTGCCGGGATAGGTCATGATGATCGGCTTCCGCCGCGGCGCGATCCCGTAGGGAGGAACGACCGCGCCATCCTCATCGACCTCGATCCAAGGCGCCGGCGCGGTAGGCTCCCAACCCTGCGGGATCCACTGCGGATCGATGCGCAGCTCGTATCGCCCCGCGGGAACCTGACGGAACAAAAACAGGCCGTTCGCGTCGCTCATCGCGACCGACACGATCTCGTCGCCCCGCCAGAGCGCGATTCGCTGATCCGAGACGCCCTCTTCGGCGCCGCTGGAGATTCCATCGAAGTCTCGATCGAGGAAGATCCTCCCACGCACGGAGCTGCTCGGAGAAAGCGGAATCCACAGGTCTTGATCGCGTCCGGCGTCGATCACCAACTCCAACGGGAGCGGGACCGTCACGATGAGCCCGCCGGGGATGGAGCCTCGATCCAGCTCGAGCCAGTACGTTCCGGGATCGAGGCTCGACCAGAAGAACTCGCCGTTGCGATCGGTCTTCTGATAACGACCGTCCGCGCGGATCAACACATCCTCGACACGCTTCTCATCCGGACCGGGCTGACCGTCGCCGTCCTCGTCCACGAAGACGATTCCACGAACTCCTCCACGAAGCGGCGCCCACGGCATGGGAAGCAACTCGAGAGGAGAGCGGTGCAGCGAAATCTGCCAGCGATTGACGCGCGCTTCTTGATCCAGCCGGTCGAGCGCGGCGTCGATCCGCAAGCTCCAGTTCCGACTGACGCGCAGGTCCAGGCGCGGTTCGATCCGCAAGTGCATCGGTGTGCGCGCGTTCGATCCGAGCTGCTGCTCCCGGCGCGATACCGAAACTCCCGCCACGCAGGATCCTTGCGCGGCCGTGTACGTGAGATCGGTCTGCCATCCTCGGCTCTTCATGACGTCATGACCGTAAGGCGACCAGTCGGTGCTCTGGGACCAGTGAAGAGCGGCGCGAAGGTTCGCGACCCGTCCCCCGGCGCTCACGTCGATCGCGCGCGTCGAACCGGTCGCGCCCGTTTGCTCATCACGGACCAGGCCATGATCGAGGCTCGCGACGAGGAGGGCGGATCCCCGGGTCACGCTCGTGGAGATCATCACATCGGAGCGCTGCGAGCTCTGGATCGACTCATTGCGAACGCTCTCCTCCGACAGTCGTCCCGCGCTCACCTCGAGTCCAGGCAACCGCTGCGTGTCCCACCGCACACCCGCGCGCAGACGCTCCACGGCGGTGCGAGTGGAATCGCCGGTGGCCCAGGCTCGGCCTGCAGTCGTTTCCAGGTTGGACCAGAGCCGGATCGATCGTCCTCCGGGAGACCATGCTCCGAAGAGGACAGCGCCGTCTCGATCCCCCGTCCGTCCAACGAAACCGTGGCTTCCGAGATTGAGACGACCGCGCAGCGTCGCCGTCCCGCCGTTTGCGCCAAAGGCGAGCTGCGCGGCTCGGCCGGAAGTCCGTGAGGAGGGGAACTCTCGCCGTGAAAACGCGAGGTCGGCGGAGAGATGGGTCGCGCCGACGGTGCCCCAAGAGAGTGTCGCGGTTCCGATTTGGTCATGGCCGGTCAGCGCCGTCTCGCGTTCCCGGTCGAGATGCGTGATGTCTTCTTCCAAGTCGTGGTACAGAAACTCCGCGCCCGCCCGGAAGTCGTAGGGAAGAGCCTGGTCCGCGCTCGCGCCCCAGGTATGGACACGCGCCTCGGCTCGGTTTCGAACGCGCAAAAGACGCAAGGTTCGTGATTCGCTGTGGGCGCGGACCTGCACCCCTCGTCCTGAGAAACCAGACGCAGCCAGATCGCTGGTCTGAATGGGGAAGTCTCCTCCGGTTAGCTCCCAAGCTCCGCGGGTGAGACGCCCTCGCACCGATTGGCTTTGCCAGCCA
>CAMPIC010000336.1 GCA_946886185.1 uncultured bacterium | reverse complement strand
GCGTGGTGCAGTCTGGCGTTGATCCGGGAGTGCACACGATCGTTTGGGATGGCAATGACGGGAATGGACGGGCGGTTCCGAGCGGCGTGTACTACTTACGCCTGGCGGTCCCGGGCGGCGCCGAGCTGTTCGACACGATTCACGTGGTGCGTTGAGACGCGTACCACTTGCGCGCCTCGAGGTTGACTTCGTGAGGCGCGCGGGCGCTGGAGAACTCGCTACTTCCGGGCGACGATGTAGTACGCGGACGTGTAGCGTGAGGTGCGGTATCCCGTCTGCCCATGGATCTTCGCGCTCTTGAATCCCGCCTGACTCAGCTTATCCAGGTAGACCCTACCCGGCAGTGCGCCGGCAATTCAGCTGGACCAAGCGTCCTGGGCGGCGAGCACCTCGTCCGGAATGGTTTCGTCCACGAGCAGATCGGCTGCCACGGACGTGCCTCCGTCTCTCAGAACTCGTGCCAGCTCTCGGAACGCGGCGTCCTTGTCGAGGGAGAGGTTGAGAACGCCATTCGAGAGCACCGCATCGAACGACCCGCGCGCGTAAGGGAGCGCTTCCACCGCGCCGGCAGTGAACTCGAGATTGGACGCGTGGAGCCGCGGCCGGGCGTGTCGAGCAACGGCAAGAATCTCCGGCGTCACGTCCAGTCCGGCGACGCGACCTCCATCTCCCACCAGCCAATGGGCAACGAAGCTATCGAAGCCGGCTCCGCAGCCGACATCGAGCACGCTCTCTCCCCGGGTGGGCATCCAGAGCAGGAAGGGATTGCCCGCGCCGACGAATCGCTGCTGCACTTCATCCGGAATGTCGTGCAGCCACTCGGGCGCGTAGCCCAGCTGGACCGCGCTCTCTCGGCCGACCGGATAGGGGAACTTGCCGTTCGCGTCTTGCGCGACCGCGGTGTACTTTTCCCGAATCGAAGCTCTGAGCCTCTCGGCCTGCTCCGGACTCGTGATCGCGTCGCTCATGATTTCTCCGTTCCGCGATTGTCCCATCGCATTCGTGTTCTGATGATCGACACGTTGGTCGCACAGGCGGCACGCTTTCATCGATGCCGCCGCCGAAGACGTAGACGCCGGCAGCCTTCGCTTCCTCGATCACGGCGTGAGAGTCGTGCACGACCGCGTCCCACTCGCCGTCGGGCACGACCATCGCCGCGCTGGGGAAGGAGATCAGATACTTGGCCATGCTGTCTCTTTCTACAGGTGATAGTCGCCCGCCGCTTCGGGCTGATAGGGGATGTCTTCGATGCGGATCCGGCGCACTCCCGCGGGCGACTCCAGTTCCAGGACGTCCCCTTTGGCGTATCCGAGGATCGCCGTTCCCATCGGGGCGAGCACCGACATGGCTCCTTCGTCGATGTTCGCTTCTCTCGGGAACACCAGCGTGAAGGTCATCTCCTCAGAGGTATCCAGATCACGCAGAATGACTTTCGAGTTCATCGTCACCACATTTGCGGGGACCTCTTGCGGGGATACCGCTTCCGACTTTTCCAGCTCTCCGGCCAACGCCCTCAAGTCGTTCCGGTCGTAGCCGCCGAACTCCTTGGCCACCGAGATGAGCTCTTCGAGCCGGGATTTGTCGAAACTGGTGATGTACAGCTTACGTGACGCCATGATCGCCTCCATTCACAAAACCTCCTGCCATCCGATGGGGAGCTTACCGCACGCGGACATCAGCGGCTGCCCATCGGGACTGCTGGCCGCGAACGCCACCCTCGATGCGGTACACGCCGGGCAAAAGTCGTCCCCCGCGCATCGGCCAGTCGACGCGAGGAGGTGGCACGAAATTGGGGTCGCGGATCGTTCCAACGGGTACATGGACAGCCCAGTCCCTGTGACCGATTTCTCGTGACCGCGAATCGGTCGTGTCGGTCGACGGTTCAGCCGCTTCGATCGAAGGATTCGGCGTCATTGAAGTCGGATCCGGAGCTTCGGGCGAAGCGACGACCGCCACCCGAAATGTATCCCGCGCCGTTTCCCCGGGCATCAGAACCAGTGAATCGGCTCGCGATCCACAGTGGCGATCCACGTTAACCCGCGATCCGTCCGGTGCCGTGATGCGAAACTTGAAGCGACATCGCGTCGAAAAACGCAACCGAGTCGCCTCTGACTCCAGATTGGATGCCGAGATCACGATAGAGATCGTGTCCCCCATCGAGAACACCTCAGGGTGAACCTGCACGCTCATCTCCAGCCGTGCTGGATGCTGATCCAACAAGAGCTCTTGCTCCGCGCGCACAGGCAGCGCGAGAAGGAGCAGGATCAAGGGCATAAAAGCACGCGCCGGATTCAACCGCATGTCAATCACCACCAGTGGATCCGACACAGCAGGCATTCCGCTGCGTTTCCAAACGGTCCCGAGTCGACGATTGCATAGGGTTGCGTCGCGAAGCGCGCGGAATAGTCAAGTCGAAGGCAAAGCCCTGTATCTCCGAGCAGCGCTGCAGCGAGTATCAACAACATTTCGCGGCCTCCTCTGCCCTTGACCGCGTAAGCCGAAACTTCACTCCGCTACAATCAGCGTGGGCGAAGCTCGTCCTCCGCGGCACCTGCGACCCGTTGGAACAAGGCTACCGGAACATCTTCGCGCAGCCACGT
Organism: uncultured bacterium; assembly: GCA_946886185.1. Next base: position 1,848 of record CAMPIC010000336.1, on the reverse strand, counting down.
CGAAAGGGACAGCGCGGCCTGTTCGAGGAGCGGGCCGAGCCCGTCGGCGGCGCGGTGACCACGGGTTCGCGCGGCATCGCACTGGTCGGTGCGACCGTTTCCATAGTTCATGTCGAGCACGACTGCGCTTGGATCGATCAGCTCCCAAAATCGCTGCGGCAACGGCACAGCCGGGGGCAGCACGGAGATCCAAGTGCGGACGGCGGCGAGGTGCGCCTCCGAGATCTGCTTCCATCCCACCACGTTCGGCCCGCTTCCTTGCAGCCGACCCTCTGCCACCCTGCGCCCGCTCCCGCGCCGCTCATCCGTATCCCGACCCGGCGCTCTCCCCCGCTGCTCATCCACTGCTCCACTCGGCGCTCTCCCTCGCGGATCATCCGCGTCACGCCACTTCGCGAGTTCTAGCCGCACTGCGCGCGGACGACGGGTAACCACGACCTCGAGCGGCGCACCCTCCCATGCTCGATGGACGATGCTCCGCGCGGTTGGTCCGAAGCCCAGTACACCATACGGCCCGGGCGCATCGACCCAGCGCAACCACCGAAGGACGCCTGCTCCGTCGGTTCCGGTTCCGCGCGGCGGAGCAGTATCGAACGCAACGGTGTTGACCATCCGGGTGCGGCGCGTCTCCTCGTCCATCGCCTCCACGAGCCGGAACACTTTCTCCTTGTAGGGAGTGGTGACATTCAGCCCGACGAAACCCAGCTCCACCGCCAGTCCGAGAAACGCGCGCAGCCGAGCGCCAGACACCGGCACAGGAACATAGACCAGGTTCTTTCCGAGCTCGCGCAACACCGCGGTGTGGAGTCCGGGCGAGCGGGAGTGGTCCAGCGGATCCCCGACGATTCCAAGCAGGCGCGTCCGGCCATCAGGCAGAGATCGGAAAATCTCGTCGCCCTCCGTGCTCATGCTCCTCCTCCGCGAAAAAACACGCGAGGCACACCGTCGCGGTCACGGCGCATCGATGACACACTTGGCCAGACTCAGGTTTGCCGTCCGAACGACTGACGGATGCGATCCGGCTTGCGTCAGTTGTCGAATCGATGGACCGCGGCGTTCCCCATCTGCCCCACCACCGCCGCGACGGTGATCAGGAACGATCCGCCGTAACTGAGCAGCGGCAACGGAAGCCCGGTCACTGGAAACAGCCCCATCGTCATCGCGATGTTGACGGCGGCGTGATAGAAGATCAGCCCACCTCCTCCCAGGAGAAGGAACGCCCCGAATGGGCTTCGGCAGACGGTCGAAACCTGCACCGCCCGCAGCACGAACAGCGCGAAGAGCAGCACGACGAACGAGGCTCCGAGAAACCCCCACTCCTCCCCGATCACCGAAAAGATGAAGTCGTTGTGCTGCATCGGCAGGAACGCGAGCGCCTTCTGGCTTCCCTGCAGATATCCCTTTCCGGCCATCTCTCCCGATCCGATCGCGATGCGCGACTGGAGCACCTGCCATCCCGTTCCCGATGGATCGGCTCCCGGATCGAAGAAGGTATGGATGCGCGCCTGCTGATACGGCTCGAGCTGCGCGATGACGCGGGGCGCTCCCCAGTGCAATCCGACATGCAGAAGCAGGAACAAGAGCAATGTCACCAATGGAAGACGCGCGCGCAGGAAGATCACGACGGAGAGCACCAGCAGCAGTCCCCAGAGCACGTGGTGCTGCAAGAGCAGAATCCCGGCGACCGGAGAGAGCATCACGAAGAGCAGCACGCGGGAAAATCCCGCCAGGAACAGCATCGGCAGTCCGATCGCGGGAAATGCGGCCGCGGTCGAGAGGTTCGGCTGCCGAGAAACCAGAAGCGCGGGAAGTGCGATCATTCCGAACGCGATCGCGACGGAGCCGGCG
>CAMPIC010000335.1 GCA_946886185.1 uncultured bacterium | reverse complement strand
CCGCCTTTGCGGCCGGAGGGTCACCCACAGGGGGCGATTTCGCCGTTCAACGATCCGAACGAGATGATCGACAGATCCGCGTTGGTGAGCCGCCGATCTCCGGCGTTCGCGCCGCCGCAGCCGATGGCGAGAGAGGCGGCGAAGAGCAGCCCCGCCAACCCCATGCTTCGATAATTCCGTCTCATCGATTCTTCCTTCGCTTCGTTGGAAACTTCGGACCGTTGGATCCAGAGGCGCGAGCTCAGGGCCTCTGCCCCCACCTTACCGGTATCGGCCCGAACCGGAAAACTGAGAATTGGTTTCCGCGCCTGGACCGCGAGCGATACCCCCCCGGTGGCAGCCGGTTCCCATCTCGGCCCTTTCCCGCGTTCCTGGCCCCGGGACCTGGTTGGGCCGGGCTTACCCAGGTCCGCGTCCGGCTCAGCGGCCTCGCTTCTCGGTGTCGTACTTCACCTCGGGGACATCCTTGATCGAGATGTTGAACCGGTAGCCTCCCGCCGTGTCGCGAGCGAAGCGGAACTGCCAGCAATGGAGATCCCGGCCGAGGCTGAGCGAGTGGGAGACGAACTCCCCCTCCTCCAGGTCGTAGTAGGCGCCCGCGCTCACGCTCCAGTTCGTGCTGGGCTGGATGGTGGTGCGCAGATCGAGGCTGCTCCGGGTCCGGCCGAACCCTCCCGAAAAGTTGTAGTTGGCGGTGATGGTCCAGGGGGCTCCGGCGCCGCCGATCCGGTCCTTGGTATCGAGCTCCGCCTGTCCGTACTCGCCGTACTCGATCTGGTCGGCGCCGGTGGTGTCGGCAGCCGCGCGCCGGGAGAAGGTGGCGTTGCTGACCCGAACCGTGGCGGTCGCGGAGTACCCCTCGTTGGTCCACTCGTACGGGTCGATGGAAGCGGAGTAGGACGCGTCGTAGGTGCTGAAGGGGCGGAATCGGCTCGAATTGGAGAGGGCGGAGAGCGGACGCGCGCCCCGGCGCGCCCGGAAGTTGTAGTTCGCGCTGGTGGTCCAGGAGAGGACGTTCTCTTTCTTGATGAAGGTCTCTCCTGACTTCCACTTGGTGTGGAAGCTCTGATCGAGGGAGAAGCTCATCGACGAGACGCGCGAGCCGGAAAGGCCGATCCCCGCCACTCCTGGAAAGCGGGAGCGCTCCGCGCCGGTCGAATCGCGGAAGCTGAGCGCGGGAAAGTCGGGTTGATAGTTGTAGGAGACGCTCGGCTTGACGACGTGACGCACTCCCGCAAGCGGTCCGATCGTGCCCGGCATCATTCCATAGAGCGCCGTGGAGGCAGTGAGCGAGGAGGACCAGGTCGCGCCCCACTGGCTGAAGTCCCCGCGCGCATCCTTGCGGAACCAGGCGACGTCTCCCGAGAGATTGGGAGACAGCCGCAGATACGGTCCGAGACTGCGGTTGTCGCTGAGGCTCCAGTTCGCCTCCGCCGCGGAGTTGTCCCGGAACGACCCGTCGAAGTTCTTGATCCGCTCGCGTTGGAGGCGGAAGTTGGGGCTGAAGGTGGTCGAGGCGAGAAACGGCAGCCGTCCTCCCCTTCCCAGATCGTCGGCCGGGCGTCCCAGGGGAAAGCGATTCACCGTCAGACTGATTCCGGGCACTCGCTCCACGATCTCTTGATTGCCGAACGCTTCGGGGTCGAGGTACTGGGTGCGGTCGGCGCTCATGCTGAGGGACGCGGCGTTCCAGCTTTGCGAATAGCTGGCCGAGGAGCGGAGCTGGCGATTGAGCCGCTCGTCCACGCCCGCGTCGCTGTCGAAATCCTGCACGTAGGTGGCGTCGCTCTTGAAGTCGGCGCGCATCGTGAAACGCCCGTTCTGCCCCACGTTCTGGATGTGGGAGCCGGCGAACTTCCACCGTTTCGCCTCGCCGGTGGCGGTCTCCTGGTCGAGATAGGATCCGCTCGCGTCTCCGCTCATGAGATAGCGCACCACGTAGCGGTACTCTCCGTTGAACTCGAGCTCCGGCCCCCGATCATAGAAGTCGATCCAGCTCTTCAGATCCATGTAATCGCTGATCGCCCAGTAGTAGCCGAGATTGCGCGCGTACCGGCCGACGTTCCGGTTGAAGCCGAACTCGAAATCGGGCACGAGCAGTCCCGAGCGCCGCCCCGACTGCAGCGGAAAGAAATAGAACGGGATCCCCAGCACCGGGACATCGTAGATCCGCAGGACGACGGGACGCGCGACTGCCGACTCCTTCATCACCAGTTTCATCTTCTTCGAGTGGAAGGTGTAGTGCGGCGGGACGTGGTCGCAGGTGGTGTAGTCTCCGTCGCGCACCAGGAGCGCGTCGTCGGGGAGCTTCTTCACCTCCTCCCCGTAATAAAATCCGCCGTCCATTTCGGTGCGCCCCTGATAGACCATTCCCGCTTCCTCGTCGGTGCGGTAGGTCATGCGCGAGCCGACCACCTCGCTCTGCTTGTCGCTCAAGGTGGGAGAGCCGATCGCGACCACGAGGTCACGCTTGGAGTAGTAGTCGATCTCTTCGGACTCGAGACTGCTCGCGCCGTAGTCCATCTTGCCCGAACCACGCAGCGACAGCCGATCTTCGCTCACGAGGAATCGAATGGTGTCGCCCGAGTAGGTCACTTCATCGTCGAAGAGCAGGTCGAACGGGCTTTTCAAACTGTCCGGGATGCTGAGATCGCGCGTGGCGCGAAAGTGCTCCACGAGTGGGTCGCCGGTCCCCAGGGAGTCGGGCGGCTCGGGCGCCGTCTCTTCCGCAAGCGTTGGCGCCTCGATGTCGTCCTCCTCGAGCTGGGGGCGAGGAATCTCTACGGAAACTCAGTCTGCGCCGGCGAGTAGACTGTAGAGCCCCAAGAGCGCGCTCGCGGTCCGATCGGGAAAGATCGAGTCGAGCGCGGCTGGATCGCGCAGCGTCCGCAGCGAAGCTTCGCTCGGGAACAGATACGCTCCCTTGGCCCCTTCGAGGAAGTCGACCCGCTCCGCGCGTCCCTCGTCCAGGTAGAGATGGATGCGGCGCGCGGAGCTGACGTTTCGTCCGGTGCCGCGGCGCGCTTCCGCCAGGCTCGGGAGGTAGAGGCTGGAGGCGTTGCCCAGCATTCGCAGGGTGGACAGGGAGCCCCCTTCGATGTCGGCGCGAAGCGTGTCTCCCAGGACGATGTCCCGCTCGCCGGTGGCGCGCGGTTTGTAATCCACCGCCACCGAGCCGAACGCCTCGAGCAGATCGGCCCGGTCCTGTTGCATGCGCAGCGAGATGGTGTCCGCGCGGATCTCGCCGTCGCGATCCCACGCCACCGGATCGTCGTAGAGGAACGTCCGGTTGCGCGCGAACTCGAACGCGGCATGACCGCTGCGCGCGCGCACCTCGCCTCGTTGGATCCGCACTCGCCCATCCGCGGCGCCCTGACGGGAAAACTCGTTCATCCGGAGCGTGTCGGCGTGGATCCGCAGATCCTGCGTGGTGTCGGGACCGGCGCGGTAGAGCCAGCGATCGCCCACCATCACGATCTCGACCGTGGAGCGATCGTAGTCGGCCTGCTGTCCGGTCACACACGTGGAATCGGACCGCAAGAGGATGCGGACATTCCCGTCCGCTTCCGCGTGCGAGGAGTTGTTGTCCCAGCGGATCCGGTCCGCCCACACCACTCGCCCGGAATCGGAGACTTCGGGACGACCGCGCAACTCCATGCGTCCGCTCGCGCGATCGTAGGTCAGCTCGTTCGCGCGAAAGTCACCCTCCGGACCGCGCCCGACCACGTTCCCCACCAGATCGAGCACGCGCTCGGCGCGGCGGTAGATCCCCTGCTCGGAGACGACGACCCGGGTGGTGTCTTCGATCCGGACGTCGTCGATCAAGACCAGCGTCTGGCGGTCGGCGCTGAGCCGGCCGTGCAGGGCGCGGATGCGCAGCTCCTCATGCCGAATGCGCGGGTTGACGATCTCCGTTCCCTGATCGCGGCTTCCCCAGAGACTGTCTCCTTCCAGCACCCAGGGATGATCGCCGCCGCTTGCGTTCTGACCCTGCGCGGGAGCACGCGAGAGAGCACCCAGCACGAGCGCCGCGAGCATCGCGAGGAGGATGCGCGGAGCGATCCGACTCGTGCCTCGCCCAACTGCGAACGCCGCCGATCTCATGCGGACTCCCCCTCCGCGGGAGCGGCCAGCGCGGCGCCGATCCAACCCGCCGAGTTTCCGAGCGCGGCCGGCATCACCGGGGGCGTTCTTCCGGGCAGGAGCGGAGAGGAGCGAAGCGCTTCGCGCGCCGGCTCGAGAATCAGATCCGCCGCGGACGCAACGCCTCCGCCGATCACGAAGATTTCCGGATCGAGGAGGTGCGCCAGGGACATGAGTGCGAGTCCGAGGAGACGCCCCGTTTCCGCGAGCGTGTGGATCGCCGCGCCGTCGCCCGCGCGGGCGCGGGTCGAGATTTCGCGCGGAGTCTTCGCTTCGGGGGCGTTCGGAGCGAGGCGGCGATACCGC
>CAMPIC010000334.1 GCA_946886185.1 uncultured bacterium | reverse complement strand
GTCGTAGGCGAACTCCAGGCCTCCGGGATCGGGAAGCGGAGGAGGAATGGCGAGATCCGCATAAATCGAGACTTCGCCATCGATTGGATCGCCCATCGGATTGTCGCGCCCGGCGCGGAACTCTCGCACTTCCGCTCCGAAGAAGGTGGCGTATCCCTCGCCATAGGAGAGACGAGGATCCTGGAAGCTGTCCCCGAGGATGTGCGTTCCGCCCGGGTTGTCGTCATCGCCAAAGAGATCGGAGGCCCAATGTCCCGTCTCGTGGAGGATGACGGTGTCCGACCATCCATCGGTGTCGCTGGGCCGCGCGGTGAGATAGATCCCCTGCCACTGGTAGTTCGATCCCGCAGATCCCGACTGCCCGTTCCAGCCGTAGACCACGAATTCCGACGCCGTGGGATAACGGCCTAGCGCATCGCTCGTCGCGAGGTAGTCGAACGCGTCGATCGCGTTATCGAGGATGTTGAACGCCTGCGCGATCCCGTGCCCGGTCGTGTCCTCGATGAGGTAGTCCCCGAACGCTCCCGATCCCGGTTGCGCGGGATTGACCGCCTGCGTGTCGGTGACGATGGAGTGAATGATCGAGTTCGTGATGTCGATCGTTCCGTTGGCGCGCACGAAGTTGTTCACCACCCAGATGTGGTAGTCGGGATGGCGAGTGGTCGCGCTCGCGCAACGCACATAGAGGTTGGAGGTCGCGAAGAGCTCGATCGTAATCGAGTACGCGCCATCGGCTCCAGTGCGGCCGGTGCCGACGACTCCTTGATTGACGGCGTTCACGACTTCGATGTCGGCATGGCGGATGGGAAGATCCTGCGCCGTCCCGGTGTAGCCGCCTCCGCCCCACTGACGATCCTGGTAGAAGAATCGCCCCGTGATCTGAATGGGCGCCGCCTCCGCCGCCGAAACCAGGAACATGAGGAGAACCGAGGACACGAACACGGCGATCGACGAAGCCCGTGGAGCGCTCGAACATTCCGTGAATATTCGACAGAGCGCGCGCGAGGAGTTCGCCGGAGTAATCGGATTGTCCGCACTTGCAGCGAATCTCGCGGGAGCGCTCGTACCCTCCGCACTCATAGCGAATCTCGCGGAAGCGCTCGTATTCTCCGCACGCGTCGAGAACATCGCTGAAGCGTTCGCATTCTCCGAATGCATCCAGAATCTCGCGGGGATCATCGGATCCTCCGCGCGGGCACTTCACGGAGGCGCGTACCGTCTGCACGAAGCACTTCACGAGACGGTTCCGGTCCACCGGGCAGCAGATTCCAGATCGTCGACCGCTCCAACCTGGCGCCATTGATCCATCCACTGGCGGTGATCTCGACGACCCGCCGTTCCAGCGATTGCGGAACACGCGCCACGATCTGCCGTTCGTATGCCTCCCCCGGTGCGATCCGTTCGACCGAGATCGTCGGTTCGGTGAGCAGCTCGACTCCGGCTCCCGGGGACAACTCCAGCTCGACCTGACCCAGAACGCGCGCCGCCGTGACGCGGAGCGTCGCCGTCGCCAGCGCGCCCGGCGCCGCGTTCCCTTCTGGCTCGATCCTCACCTCGAGCGGATAGAACACACCCGCGCAATCGACAGCGGTTCGCGGAAGAGAGAGCGCGGCCGTATGCGGAATGGCGAGGACGGCCGGTTCCGAAGTCGACGAGGGCGCGCCGGGGTTCCCTGGCGGCGCCTTGGCTGCAGCGATCACGAGAAGGGACACCGCGCCGATTGCGCAGGCGGCCGCCAGGCTCAAGAGGCGGCGACGTGGAAGAACACTCATGGGCGACCTCGCATGGAAAACATCGTGGACCGAGTCTTCGCGCCCGATATCGGCTGAAAAAGCGTAGCGTTTTCGCGGCCCAATGGTCCAGGCAGACCTTGGCTCGTCCGGTTCGGCGGGATGCGCTCGCGCTCGTACCGTTGGGATCGACGCGATATACTCGGGCGCTCGTCCGTCGCGAGCTCCCATCGACCTGTGTATCGACGGGTTCGGACGGAGAACGACGCCGGAATTCTGGCCATGTCGGGTCCGCGCGTGACGTCACGGTGGCCCGGGACCGTTCTCGCGGAAAATCGAATCACCCGAGGAGACTCCGTTTCATGCATCGCGAACACAAGTTGATCCCGAGCGAGCCGATGGGCCGTCGCATGCACCTCTGGCAGTACGGCGACTACGGCCCTCCTCTCCTCGCCTTCCCCTCCGCCGCGGGGATGGCTCATGAGTGGGAGGCTCACGGCATGGTCGAGGCCCTCGCGGACTGGCTGGAGGCGGGAAAGCTCAAGCTCTACTGCGTCGAGAGCAACGTGGCCGAGGCCTGGACTCGCAAGGACTCCGACCCGAAGTGGCGCATCCAGCGCCATCAGGCCTATGAGAGATTTCTCAGCGATGAGCTCATCCCGTTCATTCGAGAAGACTGCAAGACTCCGGACATCCCGATCGGAGTCAGCGGGACCAGTCTGGGCGCCTTCTACTCGATGAACGCATGTCTGAAGCATCCGGAAGTGTTCCGGTATGCCCTCTGCTTGAGCGGCCGGTATGACATCCGCTGGATGACGGAAGGGTTCTACGACCACGATGTCTACCTCTCCAATCCCCTCGACTACATCCAGAACCTGAACGGCAGTCATCTGGAGTCGATTCGCCGGAACGTGCATGCAGTGCTGGTGTGCGGACAAGGCAAGTGGGAAGACGGCAACATCGAGGACACGCAGCGAATGGCGCAAGCGCTCGCCAAGCAGGGGATCAGCCACGAGCTGGATCTGTGGGGAAGCGATGTGCATCACCAGTGGGACTGGTGGAAGAAGCAGGCCCGCTACCACCTCGAAAAGCGACTGATCGATTGAAACGGACGGCGCGATGAATGCGGATCGGACAAGCCCCAGCGAGACCTTCCCCGCCCTCGTGCTCGATCGATCGGGAGACGAGCTCCACTGCACGTTCCAGCAGCTCTCCGAATCCGACTTGCCGCCCGGCGATGTGCTCGTCGAGGTCACGCACTCGAGCGTGAACTACAAGGACGGGCTCGCCGTCACCGGCAAAGGGAAGATCGCGCGGAGCTTCCCGATGGTGCCGGGGATCGATCTCGCCGGCACGGTGCTTCGCTCCGAAAGCGCGGAGTATCGTCCGGGCGATCGCGTGCTCGCGACCGGATATGGAATGAGCGAGACCCGCTTCGGCGGATACAGCGCGCGAGCTCGCCTCGAAGCCGGCAGCTTGACCCGGATCCCCGAACCGCTCAGCGCCGCACAGGCGATGGCGTTCGGAACAGCGGGACTCACCGCGATGTTCGCGGTGCACACTCTCGAAGAGCACGGCCTCGAGCCCGGGAACGGACCGGTCGTCGTGACGGGCGCGACGGGAGGCGTGGGAAGCGTGGCCACGCACCTCCTCGCGAAGAGCGGACACGAGGTGGTGGCGGTGAGCGGCCGTTCCGACGAGCTGAAGCCGTTCCTCACCAGACTCGGAGCGAAACAGGTGCTGCCGCGCTCCGAGCTCGCGCGCCCTTCCAAGCCGCTGGAGTCGGAGCGATGGGTCGGAGCCGTGGACAATGTCGGCGGCGACATGCTCGCCACGCTCCTCGCGCAGATGCGCCGTCACGCCGGCGTGGCCTGCTGCGGAAACGCGCGCAGTCCGGAGCTGCACACGACGGTGTTCCCGTTCATCCTGCGTGGAGTATCACTGCTCGGCATCGACTCCAACTGGTGTCCAGCCGATCTTCGGAGGACTCTGTGGAACCGGCTCGCATCCGAATTCGATCTCGATCTTCTCGCAGAGCTGAGCCGGACGATTCCGTTCGCGGAAGTCCCCCATGCGGCGGAGGAGATTGTCGCGGGACGCCTCCACGGTCGAACCGTCGTCGCAGTGATCTGATCACCGACCGCTGTTTTCGATCGCGCCGATTTCGCAAGACCGCTCGGCAAGCGGGCAAACGACGTCCGACCTCGCTGGCACGATCATGCTGAGGCCGGCCGCCGCCAGTTCGGGAACTCACCGGTATCTAGAAGAGTGCATGCACCCCGAGATGGAACGCAGAGTCGAGTCTACGGTCAGGACCGATCGGAAGCTCGATCCCAGGAGCCCAGAGCAATCCGAACGCCGGAATCCCGAGCTCCAGCCCCACGGTCGCGAACTGCCTGGGTCCCGGTGCATCTTCCAGCACGGTTTGACCGTCCAGATAGGCTCGGATCGACGATGTCCGCCACGTCCGCGTCACTCCGACTCGATAGAGCAGCTCGCGATCGGAGTGCGGATCCACCGGATTGATGGCGCCGTCATGACGTTGCTCGTCCCCGTGCCCGCCCGCATCGTGCCCGGGATCGTGTTCGTGCCCGGGATCGTGTTCGTGCCCGGGATCGTGTTCGTGCCGGGGATCGTGTTCGTGTCCCGGATCGTGATCGTGCCCGGGATCGAGTTCCTGTACCGGGACGGCGAATTCTTCTTTCTCGAGATGAACACGCGTA
>CAMPIC010000333.1 GCA_946886185.1 uncultured bacterium | reverse complement strand
ATCTGTGGCAAGGCGCTCCTACTCGAGTCGCGACCATCGACATCAGTGATCCTCATAGTCCGACTTTACTGGGCATCGCGAACGTGCCCGTCTGGTCCACTTCATTTACCACGCGTGACAACATGCTTTACTTCGCAGAAGAGGAGTTCGAAGGCTGGTGTACGGTCTGGGTGTGGGACTTCACAGACCCGATCGATCCGGACATGGTGGCGACTTCGGATCTCAACCTGTCAGCGCGCTCGCGGCCGAAGGGGACGTGCTCTACCTGGGCACTCAGCAGGGGCTGGCCGCTTGCGATGAGCTTGGGGGATATCTCGGATCCGTTGGAGAAGCCCAGTTCGCGTCCGCCATCTACACTGGGGACGACGGCTGGCTTTACACGTGGTCCGGCAGCTTCCACGCCTTCTCGACCGACGGAACGCTGACCTACGCTGGAACCGGATCGACGCCCAATGGCTCGGTCGTCTCGCTCGCCGCATTTGGTGACTACATCTATGCAACGGATGCGGGCGGTCTCCATGTCTTTACGGCGCCGTGTGCAACGTCGGGCGCACCGGATGCCGTGGTTGCAACGACTCCCATGTCGGCCTATCCCAATCCATCGTCCGGGGAGATTTGGTTTGCGTTGCCCGCGGGTGCGCGCAGCGCGACGGACGGCGTCCTCGAACTATTCCGGGCCGATGGCCGACTGCTTCGCTCTATCCCCTTCCGATCTACCGATGAGACCGTCGTGCGATGGGATGGTCGCGATGCCTCGGGACGGGCTGTACCCTCCGGCGTGATCTGGGCGCGAGCCCGGACCGCTACCACCGTTGCGACAACGGAGATCCGGTTGTTGCGCTAAGGAATGCGAGAGACCCTGATGCCGCAAATGTGGAAGCGGCGGTCCGAGCGTTGATCTGGTACGGACCTGTGGCGGGAGCCTTCAGCCGTCACGGCGCCGTGGACGTGCCATCGTGTCGCCCGGTCCATCTTCACCCTGTTCCGTGCCCCAACTCGCGTATGCCGGCTTTCCTTCCACGGTACCGCTGGGAACGTTCCTATGAAACTGGCTGATCCAAGCGGCGCGTCCCCAAGCCAACGACAAATCCGCGCGCAATCTACCGCTCGACACGTTCGTCGATCTCAACGAAACAGCTGTTTAATGACGCCCCAAGAAGCGTCGCGAATCGGCGTGGGATCCGGACAGGGGACGCAATCGGAAAAATTGCCTTGGTAATCTCCACCTTGGGCTTCGCATTCCTTCGGAGTCAGGATCTCGCAGGTGCCATCCGGCAAGCAGCACGGACCCCAGACGCAGGGATCGGGGTCACATACTGAGTCTCTGCCCATCCATGTGCCGTCCGCGAAAAAGCACGTTCGCGCGGTCACCACTTCGCAGCTGCCGTCCGGCAAGCAGCACGCACCGGTGGCAAACTCTCCGCACGATTGCGGTCCGCAATCGGTATCGTCACCCTCATATATCCCGTCGTAACAGTTCGCCTCGGTCCTGATAGCACACGTGCCGTCGAAGAAGCAGCACGCACCCATCGGGTCGTCGCACGGGTTCGGTTCGCACCAGGTATCGTAACCTTGATACAGACCACCCTGAGCCGCGCATTCGGCGGTGACTACCAGAATGCAAACCTCATCTGGAAGGAGACAGCACGCGCCGAGTGGGTCCCGACATGTATCTGGATAGCAACCAGTGCCTTCGCCTTGAAAGATGCCCCCTGCAGCCTCACAGTCGCGCTTCTCGGCGAGCTCACACCTATCATCCGGGTAACAACACGCACCTCGTACCGAGCACGGATTGGGTTCGCAAGGGACACCCGGGCCGTGAGTCAATCCACCTGCGGCTTCGCATTCCTCGGGCGTCATCATGGTGCAGGTGTACCCGTCCTCCACGCAGCAGGCGCCAGTCGTAGGGCATGGATTGGGCTCACACGGTACCCCGTCACCCTGATAGTCGCCGTAACCATCACATTGCGATTCGGTAAGAAGGACGCACTGCGGATCGCTGTGTATGAGGCAGCATGCGCCCTGGTCGCAGAGACCCGGTTCACAGACTGTGTCCTCCCCCTGGGGCCAGCCGCCGTTGTAGCCACAAACCTCCAGGACGAGGATCTCGCAGTGTTGATCCTCGAAGCAGCAGGCGCCCGATGGGCCCTCGACATTGCAAATCAGCGTTCCGTCTCTGCCGAATCCGAATACCCCATAAGCCGTGATGGAATCGATGATCGGAGGCGCGGAATCGTCTTCGAACTTGCCGCCAAAAGGCCATCCGGCCATATACATTTCCGCGGGGCCTCCGACAGCGTACGCCGCAAACCAATATACGGGAACGAGCGCTTCTGTAGTAGGTGGATCCCAAGTTACCACCGTCCCCGAGCTACTGGCAGGCCAGGATGGACCCGAGTTCATGAAAGAACCGCAATGGTCGTGATTCACGATGACGACGTTGGAACTGTAAACCAATCCCCAGTAGGCTCTATGAAGCCGACTTTCCGAAGGAAACGTGGCCAGCACGTTTATCACGACCGCACTCGCCTCGTCGACAGCTCCGTCGGCGCGTGTGACTGCGCCATAGCAGTCCGGAGTCGTGGCCGAATCGCAATAGTCGATATCGGGCGAATAGACCGTTCCTTCGGACAATGCAAGGATGAGCGCGCCTCCTGCATTCGGTCCAGCGTGGGCGAGTCCCGCGATCAGGATGCAGAACAACGGAGTGAGTACGCACAGCTTGGATTTCATGGAACGGCCTCCGGTGGATACTCCCGGCTTGGAGAGGGCAGTGATGTCGGCACAGTCGAATTCCGCGATCGCCTATCGCCTATCGCTTTCGGCGCGGACCTCATTTCCGACGGCCCGATTCTGCCAGAAAGGGCCCCTTCTCCAAAGCAATGGTTTGGACCGCTCTGGAAGAGGTTCGCTCGCTACCACTCGTGAGTCGCGTATCCGAAGAGAATCCGCGCAGGAGTCGAGCCGACGTTCCTGATCTCGTGATCGACCCCGGTTGGGATCACGATCTCATCGCCCACACCGACTGTTCCGGTTCAGTTGAAACATGACGCCCTCAGGCTCCACTCTATGGAGCAGGGAGGGATCACGGATGAGCAAGAAACGAGCTCGACGGACGTTCGCGCCGAAAGAGAAGGCAGCCATCCTGCGCCGGCATTTGGTCGACAAGATGGCCGTCTCCGACCTGTGTGAGGAGTACCGCATCCAGCCTAGCCTTTTCTACGTCTGGCTCCGCCAGGCATGGGAAAACCTCGGCCAAGCGTTCGAGAACGGCAACCGCGGAGACCACACATCGTCCCAGGAGGCCGCCCTCCAGAAGCGAATCAAGGTCCTCGAGGAGATGGTGAAGACGCGTGAAGCCAAGCTCTCGAAGAAGGACCGGGTGATCGCGGAGATTTCGGCGGAGTACGTCCAGCTAAAAAACGAACTTGGGGAGCCTTGAGCGGCCAATCGGTTCCCCCGGACACGCGTGACGAGGTTGTCGACTTCGTCACCCGTCTGGCCGAGAAGACAGAGCTTCCCGTCCGCGGAATCCTCCGATGGCTCCAGTTGCAGCCCGGGAAGTTCTACTCCTGGCGAGAACGGTATGGATGCGCCAACGAGCACAACGGAAAGATTCCGCGCGATCACTGGATCGAGGCGTGGGAGAAGGAAGAGATCATCCGGTTCCGAGCGGAGAACCCGCTGGAAGGCTACCGGAGACTCGCCTTCATGATGATCGATGCGGATCGCGTGGCGGTCAGTCCCGCCACCGTCTACCGAGTGCTGCGTGGTGAGGGGCTTCTCGATCGTTGGAACCGGAAGCCCTCGAACAAGGGAACCGGCTTCCATCAGCCGAAGCGGCCTCATGATCACTGGCACGTCGACATTGCCTACGTCAACGCCGGGGGAACCTTCTACTACCTGTGCTCGATCATCGATGGCTACTCGCGCTTCGTCGTTCACTGGGAGGTCCGACCTGCCATGAAGGAGATCGACATCGAGACCATCATCCAGCGAGGGCTCGAACGGTTCCCACAGGCGAGGCCTCGGATCATCACAGATAACGGCCCTCAGTTCGTGGCCAAGGACTTCAAGATCTTCATTCGGGAGGCGGGCATGACCCATGTGAGAACCTCTCCCTACTATCCGCAGTCCAACGGGAAGGCGGAGGCCTGGAACAAGACCGTCAAAGTGGAAGCGATCCGACCGATCTGCCCGCACACGATGGAAGAAGTCATCGCCATCGTCGGCCGGCACGTCGAGCATTACAATCACGTGCGGCTTCACAGCGCGATCGGATGGGTCACGCCCGCCGACAAGCTGGCTGGCCGCGAAAGCGAGATCTGGGCAACGCGAGACCGGCGCCTCGAGGCCGCTCGTGAAGCTCGACGAAAGCGGCGCGCTTGCGCTTGAGGATCGACCTCAGTGCGTAACGCCGCACATCGGGTGTCATGTTCACGCTGAACCAAAACA
>CAMPIC010000332.1 GCA_946886185.1 uncultured bacterium | reverse complement strand
CTCTTGGACAGTCGTATCCGGCAGATCTTCCGGAGTCACCGACGTGCTCTCCGCGAAAGGAGATTCAGCGGCTTCGCGAGCGCGCGCTTCGATGAACGCGATCGCTTCTTCCAATCCCTTCCTTCGATCGGGATCGGCATCGAGCTCGAGCGCCCGCCCGAGATGCGAGAGCGCTTGCTCGTCGAACCTTTGACTGTTGCGGTAGATGAATCCCAGGTTCGCATGGGCCGCCATGTGATTTGGGAAGACGAGCAACGCCGCTTCGAGATCCTTCGCCGCTTCGGCATTTTCATTCTGCCGCATCAACACGAGAGCGCGATTGTAACGGGCGCGCGCATCCGCGGTACGGAATGCATCGCGACCGCCGATTCCATCGACGGCATGGGTGAACGCTCTCCGCGCGAGCCCGTAATCCTCTTGCGCGAAGTAGGAAGCGCCGATGTTGATCCAGGCCATCCAAAGATCGGGACGCAGCTCCGTCGCGCGTTCATAGCTATCACGCGCCGCCGCGAACTGCCCGCGGGAAAGGTATTGATTCCCCAACTCGTAATGGGCTTGGGCGCTCTCCGGATGAACCGCGATCTGCTTGCGAATCAGCGTCTCCAGCGTCTGGTGATCGCGTTCTCGCAGCGCCGTACGGACTCCGAACGCGCCGGCGATGATGACAGCGAGTACGAACACCGCCGCGCTCCACAGTTCCCCTCGAGGCGCGAGGATGCGTCGATGCAGCATCAGGGACAATCCGAGAACGCCGGGAAGAATGAAGTACATCATTCTCTCGGAGAGATAGTCGCCGATCGGAGCGATCATCCCCGTTCCGGCCAGAAGCGCAAAGAGCGTGAGCCCGAACCAGAGCGCCGAATTCGCGGACCGACGCCGGAGCGCGACCACCAGGCCGACCGACAGCCCCGCAAGGATCAGCAGCCCGACGCCGAGCCGAGCACCCAGCCCCGCGCCTGACCATTGCGAGACGAAGTCATATACGTAAGCGAGCTCGAAAGGAAACAACGCCAGCTGGAGATAGCTGGACACGCCGGCCATTCCCAGCAAGGCGCGGCGTCCCCATGCCTCGCCGCTGTCGATCAGGATCGCGGGGGCTCGCTCCGCGGTGGGCAACGTTTCCCAGGAAATCAACCGGTGGGTCAGGACGATCACCGCGATCGCCACCGCACCGGTCACGAGGAGCCCCACGGCGCGCGACCAGCCCTGGCGCTCCGGGCCTGCGGATCGGGAGGCCCATGCCCAGCACAGAATCGCCGGGACGAGGAGAAGCGCCGTTTCCTTGCACCAAACCGCCACCCACAGCGCGATCCACGCGAGAACCAGGGAGCCCCACGGTTTCTGACCCGCAGGAGCGGGGTTGCGCAGGATGCGGCCCGCGGCGAGCAGCGCGATCACGCTCCAGAGAAGCGCGAGCGACTCGCTGATTCCGGGAAGCGTGAGAATGGAGGCGGACAAGGCAGGATGCGCCACGAAAAGCAGGGAACCCGCGAAGGCGGAGACAGGCGAACCGAACTGCGCGCGAAACAGGGCGAAGAGCGCGATGCCGGCCGCGGCGTGAGCGAGCACCAGCATCCACTGAAAGCCGCGCCGGCTCTGATGGAACATGTCGAACTCGAGTCGATGTGCGAGCGTCGCGACCGGTCGGACCGCCGGGCGCGACTCCGTGGTGGAATCGTAGAAGCGCCCGAGGACCACGCCTCCCCAGCTTGGTTGAGTGACGGCTGGGTTGCTCCAGATCGCCAGAGATTCGTCCGGCAGTCGCTCGTTGTCGCCCGCGCCGAGATAGATGGCGCCCGCGACCAGGAGCAACGCGACCGGAAAGAAGAGTGCTAACCACCGCAAGAAGTCGGGTTCACCCTTCCTTCGCTGTGAACGGATTGCTCGAGCAGGTCCCGGCCGGCGTGTCCCGGCGAGGATTGCTGCGTGCTTCCCGGTCTTCCTCGACCGCCACTACCTCTGGTCCTCCGCGCCCTAGTTCGTCTCGGTGTAGCACACGCGGAATCCCACGCTGGGATAACTCACGTCGGGCCGATGATCTGCTTCCCGGCTCGAAACGCGGACGCCCTCGGCGCTGCTTTGATAGCTTCCCCCGCGGATCACTTTGAACTCGCCGGTCCGAGGACCTTGCGGATTGGTCTGGACCGCCTCGCTCGAATACGGGCCGTACCAGTCTGCGCACCACTCCGCGAGATTCCCCGACATGTCATAACATCCGAGCGGACTCGGAGAATCGATGGTCGTGAACCCCTGCGGGTTCGGCTCTCCGTTGTAATACCGGGCCGGAGTGGTGCCGTCATCTCCCTCGAAGGGATCGCCGCTAGCCGCATAGTTGATGCGGCGCTGACCGGTGGAGTCCCCCGTGGTGATTTCCCGACCATAGGGATAACGGAAGGTAGTCTGCGTTCCGCGGGCCGCCGCCTCCCACTCTGCCTCCGTGGGCAACCTGAGTCCGTATCGTTCCGCGAATGCGGCTGCGCCGAACCAGGTGACACCCTGGACCGGGTGATTCTCGAAGCCGCGCTGCACTCGGAATTCTTCGGAGTCGAGATCGTAGAAAATGCGCGATTCGTCCAGGTCGAAGTAGAGGACGGCGCTGTCGCCGCTTGCATTGCGGAAGATGCGATTCGATTCGAAAATCGCTTCGGGCTGGGTCCGGGGGGGACGGATCACGAGGACGCTGTCCACCTGCAGATAGTGGACATACTCAGCGTTCGTGACCTCGCGACTGAGCATGCGTACCTCGAACGGCAGATTGACGCGGTGGACGGGGAACTCGTCCGCGTCCGCGCCCTCCGGATCGTGCGCGCCTCGGGGATACATGTTGCCCGGCGGGATGGAGACGAACTGCCCATCCATGGAAGCCGGCCAATGGGGCGCTCCTCCTCTCGGGTTGACCGTGACGAAAGAGGTTGCGATCGGGCTCGGATCTTCGAAGTAGGTGTTCCGCGCCTGCATCCGCGCGACATACGGTCCCGGCGCCGCGAATGTATAGGACTGGGGATCCGTCGCTTTGGCTCCGGCATCCCAATCCACGTCCCAGACTTCGTCGCCGTTGAAGTCCCACCTCACATCGATGTTGCCCGGAAGATCGATGGCGTCGTGAGTCAAAGGGTCGTCGGGATTGGGACCGATCGCGTCGAAGACGAATGTCACGTCGATGTCCCCTTCCGGAGGACGGACGATGAAAGCGGCGAACGGCGGACCCAGATCCTTGCCGATGTTCAATATGAAGACCGTCACCACTTCGGACGCGCCGCTGTTGCCGGAGGGATCGTCTGCCGTCGCGAAGAGCTGGGGGCGCGTGCCGCTACTGATCTCCAGCGTTTCCCAGCGGATCCGGTACAAGCTCCAACCCTCGGGCACGGACACATAAGCCGAAATGGAGTCCGGCACCGAAGACAGGGGAACCTCTTGCGCCGTGCTCGCGATGAGTCGTCGCTGCGACTCGCCCGGCCGGCTCCACCAGGCGGAGACGCTCTGAATCGCGTCGTTGTCGGTGGCCGCGATATAGATGTGAGTGGAGTCCGAGACCGTGAACTCGTTTCCGATGATGTAGGGCGGGAACAGCACCCTTACAGAGGGGCCTTGATCGTCCACGGGCGGCGGCGCCGGATCTTCGGAGCAACCGAGCACGAACGCCGTTCCCAAACACCCGAGCAATGCGATGCGACGAACTAGCTTGAACGCTGACAACGGCGTTTCCTCACTGTTTCAACCCCGGTCGGCACTGATTCGGAGGGCAGGTGACAGACCGTCCTCTGAAGTCGATTCCTTGCTTCGGTAACGGGGGGTACGCGGACTCTCCGTTCATCCCAACGATCGATCCCAACCCCGGGAGTGTCGTGAGGGCGCATGGGATTCGCCTTCGGCGCGGGGCCGGTGCCCGAGACGGCGGAAACCGCGAAAACGCGCTGCTGGCTGCAATCTTGCCCTGAGCCGGAACTATAGAAGGGTGCGTTTCCGAGTGTCAATGATGAGCGCCGCCGGCTGGTGCCGACCGCGAGCATGCCGGAACCGGGGCTCGCGCCGCCTGGGCAGATCTCGGTCCGGCCACCTCGAGATGGCGAGCGGCAGGCTGTCGCAGCCAACGGGTATCCGAGGCGAGGACCGTCGCGGGTGCGGAGAGATCCGCCGAGGGTCGCGACCATCGGCTCCGCCCTCGCAAAGGAGCTTCTGCTCCGGAGGAGCCTTGCGCCGGGTACCATTCCACGCTCTGCTGGAGTCCCGCGATGGTGGACGATGGTTTCGGTTGCCGTCTCTGCCGCCGCGGTGACGAGTATCACGGACACTGGAGTCCCTCGATGGTGAACCGGCGGTTTCGGCGCCTCCGGAGACTCATTTTCATGAGTGCTTCGCTCCCGGGGATGTTGCTCCGCGTGAACCGCGGGAACAGCCGCGCTCCCTGCTATGGCCTCTCCACGTATGTCGAATCTAGAATTGTAGATGAATCATTTAACTACACTAGGTTATCAC
>CAMPIC010000331.1 GCA_946886185.1 uncultured bacterium | reverse complement strand
CGCGGGCGCGCTCGCCCAGGGCCGTCTGACCCAGGAAAACGGCACGTAACACAACGCGCCGCTCCGTCCCCGGCGGGATAGTACGATGGTGCGCGCGCACCGGCGCCGGCGTCGCCATGACGCAAAGGCGCGTGTTGCGCGCCGGACCGGGACGTATTGGAGTGTGTCGCGTGCTGGCTGATGAGGCATAGGCGCGTGTCGCGCGCTGGCCTCGCGTCTTACGCCGGTGTGCCAGCGCGCTGGATCCAGGAGGGTTTCATTACGGATCGCTCCGCGGCGATGGCGCTGGGGGCGACCCACAACAACTTTCAGGGGAGTCGTCATGCTTGAAGCGGAGGTCGCCAAGGTCGGCGATCTGGAAGACGGAACGATGCGCGCGGTTCAGGTGGGCGAGGTCAAGGTGCTGCTCGCACGCGTGGACGGCCGGTTCCATGCGGTCGGAGCGCGGTGCCCGCACTATGGAGCTCCACTTCCCGAGGGAGCGCTCTGCGGAACGCGCATCATCTGCCCCTGGCATCACGCGTCGTTCGATGTCACCACGGGGGATCTCCTCGAGCCTCCCGCCTTCGACGCTTTGCCTTCGTATCCAGTGCGGGTCGACGGAGATCGCGTCTTCGTTTCCGTTCCCGAAGACGGTCCCAAGAAACGTGTTCCGACCATGGGCAAGCGCGATCTCCGGGATGCCCGTACCGCCGTGATCCTGGGGGGCGGTGCAGCCGGGTACATGGCTGCGCAGACGTTGCGCGAGGATGGTTTCACCGGCCGCGTGGTCCTGATCACCCGCGAGCAGAGGCTACCCTACGATCGGCCGAACCTGAGCAAGGACTATCTGCAGGGGAACGCTCCGGCCGAGTGGATGCCGCTCCGCTCCGATCAATTCTTCGCGGATCATGACATCGAAGTGATGCGGGGAAAGGTAGTCACTCGGCTCGACAGCGCCAACCGTTCGATCACCTTCCGTGATGGAAGCTCGCTCTCGTACGATATGGCGCTTGCCGCGACGGGCGGCGTTCCTCGTTCGATCACAGATTCGAAGGGCGAGAACGTGTTCCTCTTGCGCAGCTTCGATGACGCAGACGCAATCATCGCATTCATCGAGCGCAACTCCTCGACCGCGAATGACCCGGCCGGCTCCGCTTTGATCCGCGCGGTGGTGATCGGAGCGAGCTTCATCGGAATGGAAGTCGCCGCCAGCCTCGCCCAACGCAACTGCGCGGTCACCGTGGTCGCGCCGAGCGGGGTTCCGTTCGAGAAAACGCTCGGCCCCGAAATCGGCGCGATTTTCCAGCGGCTGCACGAAAGCAACGGGATCCAGTTCCGACTGAACGATCGCGCCGCGTCCTTCGATCGCGACGGAGGTGCGGTGCGCGCAGTGATCTTGAAGAGCGGCGACCGGCTCGAGGCGGACCTGATCGTGGCCGGAGTCGGCATCGATCCCGCCACCGATGGATT
Organism: uncultured bacterium; assembly: GCA_946886185.1. The sequence goes on along the minus strand of CAMPIC010000331.1, from coordinate 3,029 downwards.
CGAAGGCGTGGAGTTCGCGCCGGACAAGAGCGTGATCGTGGACCGGAACCTGCGCGCGGCCGACTCCGTCTATGCAGCCGGCGATATCGCGAGCTTTCCTGCCGCCGGCGGCCACCAGCGGATCGAGCACTGGCGGACAGCCCTGCAACAGGGGCGCATCGCCGCGCACAACATGGCTGGCAAGCCGACGGTGTACGACTCGGTCCCGTTCTTCTGGACGCGGCAGCTGGGCGTGGGACTGATGTACGTGGGACATGCGCCGAGGTGGGACGAGATCCTCTACCAAGGGGACCTCGAATCGCGCAATTTCCTCGCGTTCTACGTGCTGGACAATCGGGTCGCCGCCGTCGCGGGAATGAACCGTGCTCGCGACATGGCCGCGATCGAAGGATTGATGATCGAGAATCGCATGCCCTCACCCGACCGGATCAAGCAGGGCTCCGTCGACTTCCCCGCACTGCTGCGGAAGTCTGTCTAGAAAGAACCAGCCGATCCGCCCGTATGCGGAATTTCGCCTGCAAACTGTACAATTGTATGGCTTCATTTCCTCTCGTTTCGTACGCTGGCCGGCCGCTGGCCAGGAACGACGGTCGGCACGGTTCGTGATAGTGCCTGTGGAGAGGGAAGCCCATCGGCGTGGCAGGATCCTGGTGCGCGTGAATGCCCCGCGATACGGCCATGGAGTCGTTCGGAACAAGGAAAGGAGCAACTCCTATGCGTATCGATCTCGTTGTGCGGAAGCTGTGCCTGTGTGCGCTTTTGGCCCCGCTCTTCGTCGCGGGCTGTGGGGACGACGACGATGACGACATCAACGAGCCGGATCCGGACGATGTGTCCCGGGGCGCCTACGTGGTCGAGCACGTCGCCGCCTGCGGCGATTGTCACACTCCCAGGACGCAGACGGGAGAGCTCGACATGTCGCGGTGGCTCGCGGGGGTCGAGGTGTTCGCCGATCTCGACACGCTCGATCCGGAAGTCGGCGCGATCGGAGCGCCGAACCTCACTCCGGCGGCGCTCGCCGATTGGACGGACGACGAGATCAAGAACGCGTTTTTGAACGGCGTGGACGAAGATGGGGATGCGCTGTTTCCCATCATGCCCTATCCCGTCTTCCACAACATGAGCGATGCCGACGCGGATCAGATCGTCGCGTACCTGCGCAGCATTCCGGCGGTGGAGAACGACATTCCGGATCGCCAGCCGCTCCCGTTCCCGTTCAATGATCCGGCCCAGCCGGTTCCCGAGTCGGCCATTCCGCACACCACTCTGGATTCCACCGACGTGAACTTCGATGCCGCCGAGCGCGGGCGGTACCTGGCCGGACGGATCGGCGCATGCATGGAATGCCACACCCCTCCGGCGCAAGGTCCCATTCCGCTCGATTTGACGAAGCTCTTCGCGGGCGGGCGTGGTTTCGAGCTCGGTCTTCCCTCGCCTCCCTTTCCGCCGGTCATCTTCTCTCGCAACATCACGCCGGACGCGAACGGCATCCAGGGCTGGACCGCGGAGGACGTGCAGACGTTGTTGCTGGAAGGAATGGACCCGGCCGGAAACGGAGTCTGTCCGCCGATGCCCGCGGGACCAGACGGAGCGTACGGCGGTCTCGCGGAACAGGACGCGCTCGACATCGGTCATTACCTGGTCACGCTCCCGCCGATCGACAACGGAGTGATCGAAGACTGCGATCCCCCCGGGGGCCGACCGTAGTTTCAGCGGCGATGCGGCGCAGCGCTCGAGGCTGCGTCGCTCAGCCTCGTGCGCGGGGCATGACCGAGCGGGCCAGACTCGCCATCATCCCGACGAACGCGCCGATCCATCCCGCAAGCGCCAGGTAGACGAAATACCGCGGAATCACCGCCAGCATCGGAAGATCCGCCGCCTGCGCGAGCCGGAACGTGCAAACCACGTACATCCCCAGCGGGAACACCATTCCCCAGTACTGCGGGTCGTAGCGCAGCGGGAAGTGTCGGATCCCGTGGCGCCAGAACCCGAGGATGAGCAGGAGCGGAATCCACCAGGTCGCGGTCACCCAGAAGAAGAGCGTGAATCCGATCAGGAACGGCCGCAGCTCCGCGAGAAACACCCACGCGTCCGCCGCGAGCAGCAGCGTCGATCCCGCCAGGGTGGTGATCGCGACCGCGCCCATGTTGATCCAGTACGGCGGAGTGAGCCGTTCCATCGGCATCTCCAGGAATGTGAATCGATAAAAGATCAGCGTGATGATGGTGAGATAGAGCATCGCTCCCAATAAGTACATGCAGAGGGAGAAGAGGAGCGTGCCCTCCGGATTCGGCATCGAGGGCGCGAGGAGGGATCCGAGAGTCGAGACCGACTGCGTCGCGACGATGGCGATGAGCCAGGCTCCGTTGATCCCTGTCTCCAGGGTCGGTTTCTCCTCTCGCACCACCACCGCGGTGAAAAACGCATACATGATGATCGCCCAGAGCGCGATGCCCGCCGTCCAGAGCGCCATCGCAGTCCCCCTCGAGCCGGCGATGACCAGTGTCTCGGTGCCAAGCACGCAGGTCGCGGCTACGATCGTGAAGAACCCGGGACCGCGCCCGTGGTCGCGCAAATCTGCGATCACGCGCGGGAAGTAGAAGACGATCCTGCCCACGAGCATCAACGCGAGGCAGACGTACGAGGCAACGGCGATCGCGAACAGAGTCCAGGCGATGGAGCGCATTCCCAGGAGGAACGACGCCATCGAGACGATCCCCGTGGCCATGACGAGTGCGAAGTAGCCGGGAAAGAGGTTCGCCACCCCTGCGGCGATCCGCGACGACAAACTCGAAGCTTTGGTTTCGGCCATCGAATGCGAGCTCGCCGCCTAGTCCAGCTTGAACAGATATCGGAGCAGCCCCGCGTTGAGCGCGAAGCACACGAGGCTGGCCAGCGCCGCGGGAAAGACGACGGAGACGTCGCCGCCCAGATATCCGTTCATGGTCGCGGTGAGCAGCCAGAGCTGCAGGATCTCGATCATGATCACGAAGATCAGGATCCCGTTCACCACCGTCATCCGATGAGAG
>CAMPIC010000330.1 GCA_946886185.1 uncultured bacterium | reverse complement strand
CTTCGGGAATCGATGCCGCGAAAGCGGTGTTGGCATCGAATACACAGTCCCCGAAGAATGCGGGAGGCGGCGTAGCACCGGTACTGTCCCCCTTTCCCGGAGGATTCACCGATCCCCTGACGTTCAACAAGAGCACGTTCAACAGTCCGCTCGACAGCGCGCTCCAGGGAGCTCTGAGCGCCGCCGCCGTCGATACTCGGTTCGCGAGCCTCGGCAGCGTGCGAGACATCGCGATCGATATCGTTTCGTTCGAGCCGGACGGGAGTCGGCTCGTCACCGGCCAGAACGACTTCCTGATGATGTTTTCGGGCAGCCTGCTCAAGGCAGCCGCCATGTACGCGGCATTCCAGCTTCACGTTGCGGTGAACGAACTTGCCGCCGCGCACGTGATCGACGCTGCGGACTCACCGGACGTCGCGAAGAAAAAGCTGTTCGACGCGCTCCGCGCCTCTTTCGATCGGCAGATCGCGGGAGCGGTGCCGCGCATCAACTCTGGCAACATCCCTCTGCCGATGCGACTCCCCAAGTACGAGCAGGTCTTCACCGCGGAGCAGGAAGCGGGCCGTTTCCGGCTCGAGTTCAAAGGTTTCGGCGTCACTCTGAACGACTTCGCCCTCCATTTGCGGCGCATGATCGTGGGGAGCCACAACGAATCGGCTGCGATCGTGATTCGGGCGCTCGGCTACAGTTGGATCAATGGCGTGATGCAGTCCGCCGGCCTGTTCCGCGATCCGATTGGAATTTGGCTCGCCGGTGACTACGAGCAGCAACCCGTGGTGGTGGTCCCAACCGTGAACGACGAGCTCGCCAAGCAGGTCACCACCTGCATCGATTTCGCGAGGATGTTCGTGCTCCTGCAGGACGAGAAGCTCGTCAAGGACATCGCCGTGAACAGCCGGCATGGTCGGATGAAGGAGATGCTCAAGGATGCCGTCGCCGACCCGGCCGCCGAGTCGCTGCTCAAACACGCGATGCCGAGCTTGAACGTGCTCGGAAGCAAGATCGGCGTGGGAGAGCTCAAGAGGGGCCCCGGCGGCGGATCCGGTTCCTGCCGGGAAGCTGGAAAGGGATGCGTGTTGTCGGAAGCAGCGATTCTACGCCACTCTTCCGGCCGGCTGTTCGTGACCGTCTGGCAGAACGTTCCGTTCGAAAGCGACGCTCGTCTCGGAGTCCAGCGCATAGCGTTCATCGTGAACAAAACGATGGACGACTATCATCCGTAAGAGTCGGCTCGTTCCCGGCAGCGCGTCCAGCCACTACCGTCCGCAGGAGGCGGCTCGTTCCCGGCAGCCGCGTCCAGGCGACTACTGTCCGTAGAAACTGCCGCGCTCCCGGTATCGCATCCAGAACTCGGCTGCGTTCATCACTACCTCGCAGTCGCAGTAGCCTCCGTGGCGCCGGAGCCACTCGACGACTTCATCGACCGGGTGCCGATTCTCCGACAGCCATCGCCTTGTCTGGAGGTGGGAGTTGTCGCACCCGTGCTCCGTGACGGCGGTCTCCACCGTTTTGAACATCGCCTCGAGGTTTTCGTCGGCGAGTGGAAACCTGACCAGTCCAGCCCGCCGCTCCCGTTCCCTCGAGGCGTTTCCACGTTCGTGCGCGGTCAAGTCCATGATCCGTTCTCCTTTTTCGAGTTCCCATGGAATGTCGCAGCGCTCATCGGCGATCCACAGGGCGATGAGGCCCAACGTCCGATGACGCACGCACTTCGACGCTGCGCTTTCCGTTGTTGCGCTTCCGACGCTGTTCCGACGCTGCGCTTACGGCGCTGCGCTTCCGACGCTGCGCTTACGGCTCTGCGCTTCCGACGCTGCGCTTACGGCTCTGCGCTTTCCGACTCCGCGTTCCGCCGCAGGCTTCCCGCTGCTGTGCTGCCCTTCAGATTGGCGTCCCGCAGTTCGTCCAACACCTCTTGGGTATGACGCCGGGACGTCGGTGAACTACGAAATGCAAGACGGATGCCGTCGGGTTGATCGTCACCCTCGGAGGCCGACAGGTTCGCATTGCGCCGACTCGTTCAGTTCAGGCCAGATATGCGGGAAGTGCCGTCTGGGGCTTGGGATCTGCTACCATCGTTCGGATGCTGTCACCACTTCGTTCGTTCGACGCCTCGACATGGCGCCTCAACGACGCGAAATCCGTAGTCGCTACTCCCGCTCCGGGAGTGCGCGACACCAGTTCCATGCCAGCCACTCCCGCTCCGGGAGTGCGCAACGCCAGTTCCATGCCAGCCGCTCCCGCTCCGGGAGTGCACGGCGCCAGATCCATGCCAGCCGCTCCCGCTCCCGAAGTGCGCGGCGCCAGATACGTACCGCTCACTCCCACTCTGGGAGTGGGTGAATCGATCACTCCCGCTCCGGGAGTGCACGACACCAGTTCCATGCCAGCCACTCCCGCTCCGGGAGTGCATGCACCGATCACTCGTGCTCGGGGAGCGCGCGCATTGATTCCTACCGTTCCGCGAAGGGTCTCGGCTCGCCTACGAGCAGTCAGCTGCGTGGCGTTCGCGGTGGGTCTGTCGATTCTCTTCGCCGGTTCGACGCGAGCGGCGGAGACGGGTGAGGCCGGACAAGGCCAGACGGCGGAGCCGCCGGCGCTGTGGAATCCGCAGGGCAAGGAGAGCCCGGAGCCGTACGGGTACGATGTCTATACCGCGCCGGATCTGCCGTGGGGTTACGTCGATCCCCAGGATCCTCCCGCCATCCTCGATCCCGCCATCCTCCATCCCTCCATCCTCCATCCCTCCATTCTCGATCGGTCCATCCTCGATCCCGCCATCCGCGATCAGCCCGTCACGGATCCCGCGCTCCTCGATTCCACCGGCGACGGAAGCGGGAGGCGTGGTGGCTCGCTGGAGGTCACGACGACGGTCGACCGCGGCGCGTATTCCTGGTTCGGATCGATGGAAGTGACGGCGGAGGTGCGCATCGGCGGCATTCCGGTGGCCGATTGCGACTCCGTGGTGGCGGTGTCTGCAGTCAATCCGCGGGTGCGGGCGTATCTGCGGGACGACGGCGTCGATCCGGACGACGTCGCGAGCGATGGCCGCTACAGCGGGACGTTCGACATCGGCGCGGGAGAAGGGGAAGCCCGGCCGACCGGCACCTACTCGGTCACCGCGACGGCGCACCGCGGAGGAGATGCAGGCCAGGACGTTTCCCCGACGTTCTCCATCTACAGCGTGCGCCGTTGGACCGGGATCACGACCAGTGATCTTCCCGACGGGTCGGATGAGTACACCGCCTTCATCGCCACCCCTGACGGCGTGGGCGGATTCCACCACGCCATCCGCGATTTCGGATTGGTGCGATCGAACGCGGTCGCCGACGCGCAGATTCGGATTCCGATCCTTCCGCAGGATCCGCCGATCTCCAACGTTTCGGTCACGGGTCCGGGCGTTTCCGGAGTTTCGGTGCGGGACAACGTGATCGAGTTCACCTGCAATCTCACCGCGAGCAACGTCTCGCGCGTCGACATCGAGTTCGATGCGGAGAGCGATCTGGCGGCCACGCGGATCGATCGCTACCAGACGGGGGACATCGGACTACGGAACTTCCGCAACGGCTATCTCGTGTGGAACCGTTACATCCACACCGCGATCATGGGCTCGGGGTTCAGCTCGCCGCACGGGCCGGGATGCGTCGTCGATCTGCACGTCACCGATCAACAGAGCGGAGATCCTCATACGGTCGACTGCATGGAGCGCGTGGCGGTCCATCTCGACAACCAGGGACACAACGACGGGACGGGCACCTACCCGAGCAACATCAAGTGGGAAGGCGAGGCGCTCGAGTGGCTGGAAAGCGCGACATCCGAGTCGATGCGTTTCCGTTTCTTTTCCGGAGGCGAGTACGGGCTTGACGAAAAGATTTCCGTGGAACGCGAGGTCGAGTTCCATGCCGAGAGCCGGTACTTCCGCCATCGATACATGATCCGCAACATCGATCAAGTGAGCCATGACTTCGACTTCGTATGGGGCCGCGAACAGTGGCTCTACGGAACCGCGCCGGGCTCGAATCGCCAACATCGCGATCGCGGGCTCCTACCGGACGATCCTGCCAATTACGGAGGTGAGCACCGCTTCGCTGCCTCGCAGATCGACGGCAACTGGGAAGCGGCGTTCGACGATGCTTCGTTCTACTCGATCGGTGCGCTGTTCCCACAGGAGAGCGAGGATGCGATGCCCACCTTCACCTATTTCCTCTGCGATCCGCCGCTCGGGAACTTCACCGGCGAGTATCCGATCTTTCCGGCCGGTGTTTGCAGCGACATGCCCAACATCTTCTTCGAGAAGCAGCTCGGCGTGCTCCAGCCGGGTGAGTCTGCCGAGTACGAGTTCTATCAGTGGGGCGGCTACGGCGCTTCACGACAGGATCTGACGCAGATCCTGGATGAGGATGGTGGGGCGGTCCGCCAGGATCCTGCTGCCACCGACCCATTCGAGAGCGACGAGATCGCCTCGATCGTGAGCACGATCATT
>CAMPIC010000329.1 GCA_946886185.1 uncultured bacterium | reverse complement strand
ATCCGGAGAACTCCCCCCCGGCTCGAGAGCTCCACTCCGAAGCGCTGTTCGAGCGCGCGGAGATTCGAATCGGCCTGGCCGAAGAGCGGGAGGGGATCGATCCCCTCCAGTGAAAGCGTGGTCTCGTGCTTGTCCGTTGCCATCGGCGCCTAGCGTGGGAGCTTGATTTGAAGACCGGCGGCGAGCGGTTCTTCAGGCATCTTCCCGGCGAGCGTCTTCTCGTTGGCCTGGATCAGCTCGTCGGTCTTTTTCCCGTCTCCCAGGAACGCCTTGGCGAGCTGGGTGATCGTCTCTCCCCCTTTGGTGGTGTAGCTCTCCATCGTCTTGCGCTGCAGGCGGAGCTCGCGCAGCTCGTTGTTCACCGACCGGATCGAATCGGAAAGCGCGAGCGTTTGCACGCGCAGGGTATCGGACGCGACCTGCATGCTGTCGAGGAGGGCCTGATACATCGCCGTCTCCTCCTGCAAAGCCTGGAGCGTCTCCTCCATCTTCTCGCAGTACTCATCCCGCTCCGAAGAGCTCAGCTTCATGACCTCTTCGTTGGTGTAGTACTCCCCCTGGGCCGGATCCTTGTCGAGAGCGATGCCCGCGCTCGCATACGTCACCAATGCCAGCGCGGCGAGGAGGAGCGCGCTTCGTACGGTTCGCACCGCCGGATTCATTGCTGCCCTCCGCCGCCGAAGAGGTTCATGAGCTCCTGCCGCTCCTCTTTCATGTTCTCGAGGCGCGACCGGGAAGCTTCCAGGTTGTTGAGCGACCGCGTGACATCCTCGAGGCGCCCTTCGTATGCCGCCTTGACCTTGTCGCGGCGCGACTTCGCCAGCTCCAACTGCGCGGGAATGATCATGCAGGGACGCGATTGCGCACACCCGATCCCACCGGACCCCACCGCCACGATCAGGGCACTCAAGCCCAATCCGCGGCGCAACGACCTGCTCGTAATCCCTTTCACTACGCACTTCCTCCTCGTCGGCCGGCCTCTCCCCGCGTCTCGGGCGGGAGAACCGGCTCTTTCACCCAAACCACGATGCTAACACCAAGAGCCCCTCCGGGGCCAAATCACCTCCGCGAGAGCGCCGGCCGTCGTCGCCGAACTTCGTCCAGGCGGCGGCTCAGGAGAAATGCACCTCGGTCACGACGTAGGTGCCTCCCGACCGCTCATCGCGCGTGATCTTGATCACCCCGTTGGCGGCGGCGTCCTCCAAAAGCTCGCTGAAGCTGCGATAGCCGAAAGCGCTCTCGGTGAAGCTGGGGCGCTTGCGCTTGATCGTGTCCTTGATCATCGAGCTCCAGAGGATGTCCTTGTTCTCGCGCAGGAGCGCCTCGATCGCATCGAGCAGGACCGCGAACGCTTCCTGCTTCTGCTGCGGGAGCTTCTTGCTCTTGGCGGTCGAGGGCGGCGGCTCCACGCGGCGCGCTTCCATGTCTTCGTAAAAGAGGAACTCGTCGCAGTTGTCGGAGAGCAGCCGCGAGGTGGAGCCGCGCAGCCCCACTCCGATGACGTTCTTGTTGTTCTCCTTCAGCTTGGAGACGAGCGGAGAGAAATCGCTGTCCCCCGACACCACCACGAACGTGTCGAGGTGTTCCTTGGTGTAGCAGAGATCGAGCGCGTCGACGGTGAGACGAATGTCGGCGGAGTTCTTCCCGGTTTGCGACCGCTTGGGCACTTCGATCAGCTCGATCGCCGCTTCGTGAAGGTCCTTCTTGAATTCGTCATAGCGCCCCCAGTCGGCATACGCGCGCTTGACGATGATCCTCCCCTTCTCCAGGAGACGATCCATGATCCGCTGCATGTCAAACCGCTTCTTGTTCCCTTTCATCCCCAGCGCGATGTTCTCGAAGTCGATGAACAATGCGATGCGGGCTTCGACTCGATCTTCGGCGATCGCCATCTAGGCTCCCTTGTTGGGCGGTTCCAGCTGGATGCTCAGATCGGCCAGCTCCTGAGGATCGACCGGCGCCGGACATCCGTCCATGAGCGACGCGGCCGAGGTGGTCTTGGGAAATGCGATGGTGTCGCGCAGCGAGCTCCGGCCGGCCATCAGCATGATGATTCGATCGAGCCCGAGCGCGATCCCGCCGTGCGGAGGCGCGCCGTATTGGAACGCGGTGAGGAGGAATCCGAACTTCTGCTCCGCCTCTTCCGCGGCCACACCGACCACGCGCATGACCGCTTCCTGGATGTCGCGGCGATGGATCCGGATCGATCCCGACCCGAGCTCGTACCCGTTGAGCACAAGGTCATAGAGGCGGCCGCGCACGCGCTTCGGCTCGCTCTCGAGGAGATGCAGATCTTCTTCCAGCGGCATGGTGAAGAGATGGTGGGCGGGCGAAAGCCGTCCCGTCGTGGGATCCTCCTCGAAGACGGGGAACCGGTCGACCCAGAGGAAGCGCCATTGTGCCGCCTGCTCCGGATGGGAGGAAAGCCACTCGTTTCCGAGCTTGGATCGGAGCGCGCCCAGGCTGCGGCAGGCGGTCTCGTCGCGATCCGCCACCATCATGAGGAGATCCCCTTCTCTGGAGCCGCTCCGCTCGCGCATGCGCGCCTGGGCGGCGTCGCTCAGGAACTTCGCGATCCCCCCCTCGAATCCGTGTGCGCCCGCTTTCATGCGAGCCAGTCCCTTGGCGCCGTAACGCTGCGCGAGCGCTTCCAGATCGTCCTGCGCCCTGCGCGAGAGAGCACTCCCCCCGGGGACATTGAGCCCACGCACGCTCCCCCCCTCCGCGAGCGCTAGCTCGAAGACGGCGACTCCGGACCCGCGCGCCGCCTCGCTCAGGTCGGTCAGTTCGAAATCGAACCGCAGGTCCGGCTTGTCCGATCCGAAGCGCGCCATCGACTCGTGATAGGAGGTGCGCGGAAACGGCGTCGCGAGCGGCACGTCCAGCTCCGCCTCCCACAGCTCTTTCATCAACCCTTCGACGAGACCGTGGATCTCCTCTTCCCCGGCGAACGACATCTCCAGATCGATCTGGGTGTGCTCCGGCTGGCGGTCGGCACGGAGATCCTCGTCCCGCAGGCAGCGCGCGAGCTGGAAGTAGCGATCCATCCCCGAGACCATCAGGATCTGCTTGTACAATTGCGGAGATTGTGGAAGAGCGTAGAAGCTGCCGGGGTGGACGCGGCTCGGAACCAGGTAATCGCGCGCTCCTTCCGGAGTCGGCCGCACCAGGAGCGGCGTTTCGATCTCGAGAAATCGATGGGAGTCGAGATAGTTGCGCGTCCGCGCGGAGACGCGGTGGCGGAGCGCCATGATCCGGGAGAGCTCGGGGCGGCGAAGATCGATATAGCGATACTGCAGGCGGAGATCCTCGCTCACCTGCGCGCCCTCGTCGGGAGTGAACGGGGGCGTCCTGGAGTCGTTCAGCACACGGATGCGCGTGACCAGGAGCTCGATCTCGCCGGTTTCGAGCCGCCGGTTGACCATCTCCGCGGGTCGGGCCGCGACCACTCCGTCCAGCGCCACCACGAACTCGCTGCGAAGCTCGCGCGCGAGCTCGGCAACCTCCTCGGCGCCTCCTTCGGCGGGGCGGAAGACCGTCTGGACGACCCCGAAACGATCCCGGAGATCGAGGAAGAGCACGCCGCCGTGATCGCGGCAGCGCTGGACCCAGCCGGCCAGACGCACCGCCTCGCCGGCATGCGCGAGGCGCAGCTCCCCGCAGGTGTGCGTGCGTCTCCACTCCCCGAGCTGTTCGAGCTTCACCATGGCCTCGTCATCGGTGCGGAGTCTCCATGACGTCGGGCCCGGACGGCCCGTTCTCCGACTCGAGCGGGCGCGGCTCCGACTCGGATGACTTCCACTCCCAGCGTCCGAAGCGGCGCCCCACCAGCGCCGAGAGCCAGATTCCGGCTCCCCCTCCGCACACATCGGCGAGCCAATCCTCGATCGAGCTGTGCCGTCCGGGAATGCGGGACTGGAGCCCCTCGTCCGCCAGTCCCAGCATCGCGATCAGTCCCCAGGTGGCCAGCGCCGACTGCAGGGGACGGCCGCCCGAAAGGCGCAGGGCCCGGAACAGCAGCGCGCCCAGGGCGGCATACTCCAGGAAATGCGCCCCCTTGTCCAGGTAGGGGAGCGGCAGCGCGCCGGTGAGCCGCGGCCGGCTCGACAGGAACAAGATCACCAGCTCGAGAAGAAGGACGGGGAGCCAGGCCGAGACCCATCTCGGAAGTCTCACGGAATCAGCAGCTCCTGTTCCGCGATGATCCGATAGACGCTTTCGGGCGTGGGCGCGCCCAAGATCCGTTGATGGATCTCCCCTTCGCACAGGAGGCGGGAGATGCGCGCGAGGATCCGGATGAAGCCTCCGCGCTGCGGCGGGCCGACCACGAGGAAGATCAGATCGACCGGGTTCTCGTCGAGCGCTCCGAACTCGAGCGGGCGCGCCGGACGCGCGATCGCGACGGTGAGTTGGCGCGCTCCCTCGCTCTGCGCGTGCGGGATGGCGACCCCGCCGCCGATGCCGGTGCTCATCACCTGCTCTCGTTCGCGGAGCGAGCTCAGC
>CAMPIC010000328.1 GCA_946886185.1 uncultured bacterium | reverse complement strand
GTCCGAGCGGCCATCGGGATGCTGCAATGTTCCCGCGAGCCGTGCGGTGCATCCGACCGTGGCCATCTGCGGATGATCGAGAATCACTCCGAACGGGTCGCCGGTCGCCTGGCAGTGCTCGAGCATGGCCCGATAGCGCGCCTCGAAGATGTGGAGCGGAAGCGTCTCGCCCGGAAAGAGCACCAGTCGGAGCGGGAACAGCGGCAGCCAATGCCCTTCCGCGCCCATGCGGACTAGTGCCCTTCCGCTTCCAGATAGCGCTCGGCGTCGATCGCCGCCCGGCACCCGGTGCCCGCGGCGGTCACGGCTTGCCGGTAGATGTGATCGGCCACGTCTCCCGCGGCGAAGACGCCGGGAATGTTGGTGGCGGTGCTTGGGTCCTTCACCAGGATGTATCCGAGCTCGTTCATCTCGAGCTGTCCCCGGAACGGGCCGGAGTTGGGCTCGTGACCGATGCCGATGAAGAGACCATCCGTGCGGAAATCCATCTTCGTTCCGTCGACGGTGTTGTTCAGCACCAGACCGGTGACCTTCTTCGCCTCCGGATCGTGGATCTCGACCACCTCGTGATTCCAGAGGAACTCGATCTTGGGATTCTTGAGCGCCTTCTCCTGCATGATCTTCGACGCGCGCAGGGTGTCGCGACGGTGGATCACCGAGACCTTGGTGGCGTAGCGCGTGAGGAAGGTCGCTTCCTCCATCGCGGTGTCTCCGCCGCCCACGACCACGACCTCCTTGCCCTTGAAGAAGAATCCGTCGCAGGTCGCGCAGGCGGACACGCCGAAGCCCATCAGCTTCGACTCGTTGGGCAGTCCGAGGAGCTTGGCGCGCGCTCCGGTGCAGATGATGAGGGTCCAGGAGGCGAACTCCGCTCCCTCATCGGTCGTGAGGACGAACGGCCGCCGGGACAGGTCCGCTTTGACCACCTCGCCGGAGACGAAGCGCGTGCCGAAGCGGCCGGCCTGCTGGCGGAACAGCTCCATCATCTCGGGGCCCAGGATGCCGTCCGGGAAGCCGGGATAGTTTTCCACGTCGGTCGTGATCGTGAGCTGACCGCCCGGTTGATTGCCGTCGATCAAGAGCGGGGCGAGCTGGGCGCGGGCCGCGTAGAGCGCTGCCGTATAGCCGGCCGGTCCGGAACCCAGAATGATCACTTTGTGCTCTTCCATGGAAAGCCTTTCGTCTCCTTCCTTCGAATCGTCGGCGAAATTTTCGTCGTCGGCGGCGCGCCGCGCGCTCCGCTCGATGACCGACCTCCACTCGCCGTCCGCGCAGTAGAACCATCCGCGCGTCTGGTAGCGTTCGGCCCGCCGGAATCCTGCCCGCCTCGTCGCGCTCAGCGCGGCGCGTACGTTTCGATCAGATCGATGAGCAGGCGCACGCCGTATCCGGAGGCGCCCTTCGGGATGTGAGGGCGATCCCGATCCCACCAGGCGGTGCCGGCGATGTCGAGATGCGCCCAGGCGCGTCCTTCCGCGAATTCAGCGAGGAACGCTCCCCCCGCGATGGTGCCTGCGCCGGCGTTGCCGTCCGCGATGTTTTTGATGTCGGCGAACGGCGTCTTCATGTGCTCTGGATACTCTTCCCAGATCGGCAGGCGCCAGGTGCGCTCTCCGCTGCGCGCGGAGGCTGCGCGAATCCGCTCGCACAGATCGTCGTCGTTGGAGAGGACCGCGGCGCCGTAATGGCCGAGCGCGATGATGACCGCTCCGGTCAACGTGGCGATGTCGATGAGCGCATCCGGCTGATATTGGCGCGCCACGTAGGAGAGTCCGTCCGCGAGCACCAAACGGCCCTCGGCATCGGTATTGAGCACTTCGATCGTCTTGCCGGAGAAGCTGGTGTGCACGTCGCCCGGCTTGGTCGCCGCCGGACCCGGCATGTTTTCGGTCGCGGGAATCGCGCCGACCACGTTCACTTTCACATCCAGATCGCGCAGCGAGCTCATAGCGCCGAGCACGCTGGCGGCGCCGCACATGTCGTACTTCATCTCGTCCATCTTGAGGCCGGGCTTCAGCGAGATCCCGCCGGTGTCGAAGGTGATCCCCTTCCCGACGAGGCCGACGGTGGGTGCGGACGCGTCGCCGCGGTATTCGAGCACGATGAACTTGGGCGGCTGATCCGATCCCTGCGCGACTCCGAGGAAGGCGCCCATCCCGAGACGCTCCGCTTCCTCGCGCTCGATGACGCGCACTTCGAGGCCGGACTCCGCTCCGAGCACGCGGGCGCGATCGGCGAGATGGGTCGGCGTCATCAGGTTGGCCGGCGTGTGCGCCAGGTCGCGCGCGACATTGGTTCCGCGCGCACGTACCTTGCCGCGGACGACGGCTCGCTCCGCTTCGGCTGGATCGCTCTGAGGCGGAAGGGCGAGCACGAGCCGACCCAGACGGCGCTCCGGCTCCGACTTGGCCTTGGCGGCGTCGAACTCGTACGTGCCGAGCAGCGCCGCCTCGGTGGCGATCTCCGCTTGCGCGATCGGCGAAAGCGAGCTCAATCCCGGAACCGGCAGCGGGAAGATCATCTCCTTGCAGGAGAGATCCCGGCCGACGCGGGCCGCGGTCGCGACCGCCTGGCGGAGCTTCTCTCCATCGAGCGCGGCCGCGTCTCCGAGTCCCAGAACGAGGATCCTGGTAAACGCCTCCGCTGCGCCGTACACGATCGCGGTCTTGTTCAGATCCCCTTTGAAATCGCCCGAGTCGAGCAGGTGTTGCAGCGGGCCGCCCCGTCCCAGGAGTCCGGCCAGATCCCCGGGAACCTCCGTAGATCCCTTGAGCAGCGGCAGCACGAGCAGGTCGCCACGCAAGGAACCGGCCTCGCGAGGGTGAGCGACGATCTCGCTCAGCGTGTCCAGCGCCATGTCCTTACCTTTCCTTCCCCTGGCGCGCGGCCGGGAGAACGGCCGCCGGGCCGACCAGCTCACGGAGCCGCGCATGAATCTGTGGCGTGGTCAATCCGACCAGCTCCAGCAGTTTGCCGCGCGGGCCGTGCTCGACGAAATCGTCCGGGATTCCGAACTGCATCATGCGGACGCGATCGAGATGTCCCTCGCGTTCGAACCACGAGCAGACCTGCGTGCCGAATCCGCCGCGGAGCGCCTTCTCCTCGATCGTCACCACCACACCGGCGCGCGCGCCCAGCTGCTGCATCACCGTGGTATCGAGCGGCCGCACGTAGCGGCAATTGACGACTCCCACCTCGACATCTTCGGCGGCAAAGAGATCCGCGACCTCTTCGGCAACGCGGACCATGGTGCCGACCGCCAGGAGCGTGACTCCGGCGAGAGGCCGGGTGATCTCCCAGCTCCCGATCGGAATCGGGTCAGGATGTGTCGGAACCACTTCCTCGGGGACCGTGTCGCGCGGGAAACGGATCGCGAACGGCCCGTCCAGATGCTGGACCGCGGTGTGCAGCAGGGCCACGAGCTCGGTGCCGTTCTTGGGAGCCGCCACGACCAGTCCGGGAACGCAGCCGAGGTAGCTGAGATCGAAGCACCCGTGATGCGTCGGACCGTCTTCTCCCACGAGCCCGGCGCGATCGAGCGCGAAAATCACGGGCAGCTTCTGCACCGCGACGTCGTGGATGATTTGATCGTAGGCGCGCTGCAGGAACGTGGAGTAGATCGCCGCGACCGGGCGCATTCCCTCGGCCGCGAGTCCAGCGCAGAAGGTGACGCCGTGCGCTTCGGCGATTCCGACGTCGAAGAACCGGTCCGGGAAACGCGCCGCAAAATCGGTGAGCCCGGTGCCGTCCGCCATCGCTGCGGTGATCGCGCAGACGCGAGGATTCTCCGCGGCGAGCTGCACCATCGCTTCGGAGAAGACCGCGGTGTACGCGAGCCCTGGCTTCTTCTTCTCGATCTTGCCGCTCGTGGAAGCCTTGACCCCGTGGTACTTGTTCGGATCGGCCTCCGAGACTTCGTATCCCTTTCCTTTGCACGTGAGCACGTGCACGAGGAGCGGTCCTTCCAGTTCCTTCACCTTCTGGAAGACGTCGATCAGCTCTCGCACGTCATGCCCGTCGACCGGACCGAGATAGCGGAAGCCGAGATCCTCGAAGAGCATTCCCGGGACGATGAGCGTTTTGACGCTCTCCTCGACCCGGCGCGCCGCCAGACGGATCTCTTCCTTGCGCGGGAGCTTCTCGGTCAGATCCCACACCTCGCCTTTGGCGCGGTTGAAGAGCGGGCTGCTGAGGATCTTGGTGAAGTAGCGCGCGATCGCTCCCACGTTGGGAGAGATCGACATGGCGTTGTCGTTCAGGATCACGGTGAGGTTGCGACCGGAGACTCCGGCGTTGTTCAGCCCTTCGTAGGCGAGCCCGCCGGTCATTCCTCCGTCGCCCACCACCGCCACGACGCGATGGTCTTCGCCGCGGAGATCGCGCGCGGTGGCGACGCCCAGCGCCGCGGAGATCGCGGTCGAGGCGTGTCCCGCGCCGAAGACGTCGTACGGGCTCTCCTCGCGCTTGAGGAATCCGCTGATCCCTTTCCACTGGCGGATGGTGCGCAGT
>CAMPIC010000327.1 GCA_946886185.1 uncultured bacterium | reverse complement strand
AGTGTTCGTGCCGAAACAGATGGCGGCGGACGGCAGTTTTCCCGCGGAATTGCGCGAGCTCGATCTCAAGATCGAGAAAGTCGCGTCGGAGAAGGAAGCTTCCATCCGGGGCCAGGAGTTCGAGAAGGCCGCTTCCTTCCGCGATCGCGAGAAGGAGCTGCGCCAGGACTACTACCGCCTCAAGAAGGAATGGAACGAGACCAAGTCGATCCGGCGGATCGAGGTCTCGGACGACGACATCGCCGAAGTGGTCTCCAACATGACGAAGATTCCGGTCCGGCGGCTCGAAGAGAAGGAGCAGGAGAAGCTCGTCCGCATGGAGGAGCAGCTCGGCCAGCACATCGTCGGCCAGGAGGAAGCGGTCCAGGCGATCGCCCGCGCCGTGCGGCGCAACCGCGCCGGTCTACGCGATCCTCGGCGGCCGATCGGCACGTTCATCTTCCTCGGCCCCACGGGAGTCGGAAAGACGGAGCTGGCGCGGGTCATCGCCCGCTTCCTCTTCGACGATCCGGATTCGCTCATCCGCATCGACATGTCGGAGTACATGGAAAAGTTCTCGGTGAGCCGCCTGGTGGGCGCGCCTCCGGGGTACGTCGGCTACGAAGAGGGCGGACAGCTCACCGAGAAGGTGCGCCGCAAGCCGTATTCCGTGGTGCTCCTCGACGAAATCGAAAAGGCGCATCCGGATGTCTTCAACATCCTCTTGCAGGTGTTCGAGGACGGACTCCTGACCGACTCCTTGAAGCGCAAAGTCAGCTTCAAGAACACCGTGATCATCCTCACCTCCAACATCGGAGCGCGGCAGATCCGGGGGAAGGGAAAGCTCGGGTTCTCCCGTCCCGACCTGGAGATCGAGTACGGCACGATGAAGAACATGGTGCTGGATGAGGTGAAGAAGGTCTTCAATCCGGAGTTCCTGAACCGGGTCGACGAGATCATCGTCTTCCGTCCTCTCAACCGCGAGCACATCGAGAAGATCGTGGAGATCCTGCTCGACCAGGTGCGCGAGAGGCTCGCCGAGCAGCAGATGACCATGACGGTGACGCCGGGCGCGGTCGGTCTGCTCATCGACAAGGGGTTCGATCCGGATCTGGGAGCGCGCCCGCTCCGCCGAGCCATCCAGAAGATGATCGAAGACCCGCTCTCCGAGCTGGTGCTGCGGGGGAAGGTGAAGGCCGGGTCGGAGATCCGGATTTCGAAGAAGGGGACCGAAATCGCGATCGAGGAACGGACCGCCGAGGTGTCCCACAAGGAGTGAGCTCAGCCCTCAGGATGAGAGCAGCGCAGAGGTTCGGGGGGACCAGGAAGATCGGACCGGGTAAAGGGCGAGCGCTTCTCGCGCTCGCCTTGCTCGTGCTCGCCCCGTTCGCGCTTCCCCGCGCCGCCTCCGCGCAAAGCCTCCTGCGCGATCCCTCCGCCACCATGCAGCTTCCGGCCGAAGCCGCCGATCCCCGCTCCGCGCTCCCTCTCAAAGAGCTTCGCGTGGAGGGGAACGTGCGCGCCGAATCGCTCCTGGTGGCGCGCTCGAGCGGCCTCGAGCTCGGATTTCCCGCTTCCCCCCAGGCGATCCGGAGCGCGGTCAAGTCGCTCTACGGACTGGGCCTGTTCGCCCGCATCGAGGTGATCGACGCCACTCCCGCGGGCGCGACCGAGCGAACCCTGGTGATCCGCGTGGAGGAGAATCCCCGCATCGGCGAGATCCGGTACTCGGGCAACGACAAGCTGAGCGAAGAGGACCTGAAGTCGCACCTCGACATTCGCGTGGGAGACCTGCTCAGTGAGCGCAAGCTCTTCGACGCGCAGCGCGCGCTGGAGACCGCCTATCTCGAGGAGGGATATGCGGGAGCCCGGGTGGAAGCGCGCATCGAGCCCCGGGCCGACGGAGAGGTGAGCGCGATCTTCGAGATCGAGGAGGGGAGCAAGGTCAGGATCGAGAGCGTCTCGTTCGAGGGTAACGCCGCGTTTTCCGACGACGATCTGCGCGGCAAGGTCGATCTCAAGCCGAACAGCCTCTTCCGCCGCAAGCGGTACACCGCCGCGCGCATGCGCGAGGACGTGGCCAAGCTCGAAGACTTCTATCACAACCACGGCTACAAGGACGCGCGCGTCATCGACCACGAAGCGGTGTTCTCGCAGGACTATTCCAAGACGGACCTGAACTACACGATCGAGGAAGGTCCGTTCTATTCCTTCGGCGACATCGCCTGGAGCGGCAACGAAGCGGTTACGACCGAAGCGCTCGATCAGGCCGCTTCCATCCGCGCCGGGACCGCGTTCAGCGAAGAGAAGCTCAACCAGGCCACCTCCGAGGCGTACAACCTCTACACCGAGAAAGGGTACCTGCTCGAGCTCCAGATCATCCCCGAGACGCAGGTGGTGAGCGACACCGTCGACGTCGCCTTCCGGATCCACGAGGGCAATCCGTCCACCGTCAACGAAGTGCGGATCGTGGGGAACACGCGCACGCGCGAGCGGGTCATCCGGCGGGAGCTCTCGCTCATTCCCGGAAACGTGCTCCGCCGCTCGGTGCTCCTGCGCAGCCACCGCGACGTCTTCGCGCTCGGCTATTTCGAGGATGTCGGGGTGGACTACAGCCCGACCGGGGAAGGCTCCGACATCGACGTCGTCTTCCGGGTGAAGGAGAAGAGCTCGGGGACCGCCACCGCCGGCGCCGGATTCTCGAGCGAGACCGGGCTCACCGGATTCCTCGAGTTCGGCCACAACAACCTCTTCGGGAGCGGCAAGGCGGTCAATCTCCATCTCGAGCGTGGATCGGCGCGCGAAACCTATGACATCTCGTTCACCGAGCCGTGGGCGTTCAACAGTCCCACCTCGCTCGGCTTCCACGTCTACAACACCATTCGCGACCTCGACATCTACGAGGAGCGCCAGCGCGGTTTCTCGCTCAACGTCGGCCGGCCCTGGTTCTTCGCCAAGCCGGACTACACCCGCATCTTCATGAGCTACGAGCTGGAGGAGATTCGATTCCGGGACTTCCGGTCCCTGGACGAGGCGAGCGAGGCGGTGCTGCGCGCCTCCGACGGGACCGCGTCCCGCTATACCGTCTCGCTCTCGCGCAACAGCACCGACAATCCGTTCTATCCGACCGCGGGAAGCCGCACTATCCTGCGCAACGAGTTCTCCGGAGGCGTCCTCGGAGGAGAGCTCGACTACTACAAGCCGACCCTCGACCACCGCAACTACTTCGTCCCGTTCTGGAAGCCGACCATCATGCTCCGCCACCGCGTCGGCTACGTCGGCAGCTATGGGACCGAGCGCGTTCCGGGAGGAGAGACGTTCCGGCTGGGAGGCACGCGCACCGACTACCTGCGCGGCTATGACGACTGGTACGTGGTTCCGGAGGAGAACGTCCGGATCGGCTCGCGCGGCACCGAGATCCGCTTCCCGGGTGGACGGGTCATGTACACCTTCACCGCCGAGTACCAGTTCCCGATCGTGAACCCCGTCCACGGGCTCTTCTTCTTCGACGCGGGGAACACCTGGAACTCCACCCGGGACTTCTCTCTCAACGATCTCAAGAAGAGCGTCGGAGCGGGAGTGCGTCTCGAGATCCCCTTGCTCGGGAACGTCGGCTTCGACTACGCATATGGGATCGACCGGGGAAAGTGGGAGCCGCATCTGATCATCGGCCCCGCGTTCTAGTCCGAAAGGAGTACCTCGCATGACACGCTCATGGCGCGCGGCGCTGCTCGCCCTCGCGGCCTGCGTTTTCCTGTGGGCGCCGGCGCGCGCTCAGTCGGATGTGCGCATCGCCTTCATCAATTCGGAGCTCATCCTGCAGAACTATCCCGCCACCAAGGAAGTGGAAGCGACTTTCCGGGCGGAGATCGAGAACTGGAACCGCGAGGCGCGCGCCCGCCAGAACGAGACCGAGCGGCTCTCGCGCGAGCTGCAGGAACAGGCGCCGATGTTGAGCGACGAGAAGCGCAGGGAAAAGGAAGAGGATTATCAGCGGCGCGTGACCGAGTACGACAAGTTCGTGCAGAGCATCTGGGGGCCGAACGGGCTGGTCACGCAACGCAACGAAGAACTGCTCCGCCCGATCATCGCGCGCATCCAGACGATCCTGATCGACGTTGCGGAGGAAGACGGCTACGACCTCATCCTGGATGCGGCCGATGGCAATATCTTGTATGCTGACCCGTCGCTGGACCTGACCCAGAGAGTGCTCGATCTCCTCAACGCGGGAACGACTCCCTGAACGGGACTCGCCCATTTCGACGGGAGGATTCGCCGACGTGGAGCTGACCCTCGGCGCGATCGCCGAGCGCATCGGGGCGCGTCTCGAGGGAGACGCCGCGATCTCCATTTCCGGCGTCTCCGGAATCCGCGAAGCGCTGCCCGGGCAGATCACGTTCGTGGCGAATCCCCGCTATAAACACTATCTCGCCGAGACGCGCGCCTCCGCGGTCATCGTCGGAGACGGGCTCGGAGAAACTCCCATTCCGTGCCTGATCGCGTCGGATCCGTACCGCGCCTACCTCGAAGTACTGC
>CAMPIC010000326.1 GCA_946886185.1 uncultured bacterium | reverse complement strand
TCCACTCCCGGAGCGCGAGTGAGGCGCGCGAGAATCATGCCGCACACTTCCACACCGGGAGCGAGCCGCGCGAGAATCGTGCCGCACACTTCCAAAACGGGAGCGATGCGCGCGCGCCGCGCGCCGTGCACTGTCCCCGATTGGAGTGGGTTACTTCCCCACGTACGGCAGGTTCTTGAGGCGCGCGATCTCCTCGGGACTGATCGGGCGGTCTTCCTCGTTCAGGAAGCCGGCGACCTTCTTCTCGTTGCCCGAGAGGTACTCCTCCGAGAAGCACGCTTCCATCACGCCTCCCTCGAGATCCTCGGCCATGGTCTGTTCCATGACGTACATCGAGGTCGGAACGACGTCGAGCAAACTGTACGTGCGATCGACATGCCCCGGCTTCGTGTGCGGTCCGCGCAGCATGAAGATCCCGTTCATCATGTGCCATCCCGAGAGCGTGGTTCGGACATCTCCGCACCAGGGAAGTTGGAAGCCTTCGTCCATGTCGCCCATCGAGACGTAGTAGGTGCGCTCCGGTAGCAGCGTCAAACCCGGGCCCCGCTCTGCGAACTTGCCCACGAAGACGCGGTCCTTCGGATAGACCGCCTCGATCATCGGCCGGTGCATCTCGGGATCCTCCACGCCGGTGAAGCTCTCGAGCAGCTTCGCCTCGAGCGCGGCGCGCTGGGCCGCGTTGCGCGTTCCGCCGGGATCGCGTCCCGCTTCCCGCACGTAGAGCCGCGCGCCGTCCGACTTGTCCAGGGCGAAAATGTCGGGCACCTCTTCCGCGGTGATCCCGCTCACCGGATCGCGAATGTAGTTGCCCACGCGCAGCTCTCGATGGATCGGTCCGAATCCGTGATCGGAAATCACCAGGAGCCAGGTATCCGGCGGAATCAGCGCCAACAGCTCTCCCAGCAGCTCGTCGGTCCGCTTCCAGAAGCGCAGCATCGATCCGCCGAATTGCGCCGCTTTCTCCGGTGAATAGTGAGGACTCTCCGGATCGTCGAACTGCCAGAACATGTGCTGCACCCGATCGGTGCCGGTGAACACCACCCAGAAGAGATCGAACCGGTCCCGCTGGTAGGCGCTCTTCACGAATTCGAATCGCTTCTCCTGCGTGTCCCAGAGCTCCTGGAACTTCTTGGCTTCTTCTCCCTCCGGCAGCGTCATGCCCATCTGATCGATCAAGTAACCGAGCGAATCGATCATCGTCTGGGTCGACTTCGGATACGCGATGTTGTGCGCGTCCATGTGCGGGAAGCCGGCGACCATGAATCCGTCCACTTCATCGGGAGGATCGGTCATCGGCACGTTCACGATTCCGAGCTCGAGGCCGCGCCCATGCAGCATGTTCCAGATGGGGGGCGAGCGCCGGCTGTGCGCCGTCTCCGTGATCACCGCTCCCGTATCGGGAAGGCGTCGCTGGAAATCGAAGATGTTGTGCCGGCCGGGATTGACCCCGGTGACGGCGGAGGTCCACGCGGGAGGCGACAGATAGGGGATCACGGAGTTCATCGTGCCCCAGGAGCTCTGCTCCCGGAGCGCGGCAAGATTGGGGAGCTCGCCCTGCTCCATCCACGGCCCGATCAGATCCCAGGTCGCACCATCGAGCCCGATGACGAACAGACGGGGACGCTCCGCGGGGCCGCATTGCACCAGCCCCGATAGCGCACACACGCAAGACCCCACGACCAGTAGGGCGCCTCGCCACTCGAGCAACGAGCCGCGTCGTCGCCCGGCGACCAAGGGACCACGCCGACGCCCCACGCGCAGCGCATGTCGCCACCCGGCGACCAACGCGCCGCGGCGGGAACGCTTCGGCGTTGCGAGTTTCGAAGAACGGAGGCGACCGAAAGTGTCGTTCATTTGTAAAAAGAAAGCAGCGCGACCGTCTTGCAACGATCGCGCTGCTATGACCTCGTCACGTCTAGTTTGCGTCTCTCGCGATCACCCTGCTCGATCTTCTGAGCTCCCGCTGCGCGCGGTACGGGCTTCGCGTACTACTCACCGTTGCCGAAGACGTGCTTCAACGATCCCCAGGACTTATCCAAGACCGGCGTCGGCCCCGGAATGGGGTTGAATCCCTGCTCTCCGCCCAGGCCCAGATAGCCGCGCTTCTCCGGCGGAATCGGATCGAGCTGGGAGGGGATGGAGTCGTCTCCGAAGTCGGAACCCTGAGTAGGGTGAGCCGCGATCCGGAACTGGCCGGCATCGTAGACGGCGTATCCGGCGAACCAGTACACCTCCGTCAGGTGCGTGAGCCGCGGAGAGAACCAGGTCATTCCGACACCGGTTCCGATCCAATCCGGCCATCCATCGGATGCGACCTGGAAATCGCCGCAAGGACCGTAATCGACGATCGCGATGTTGGTGCCGGGCGAATCCCATTCCACGCCGAAGGTGATTCCGGACAGGCGCGGACAGGACGTGGAATCGAACGCCGCGAGGATCCACCACACTGCCGTCTCGCCGATCGCCTTACCCGAGGTCGGATTGCTGAACTGCTGGGAGCATTCGAGATCCTCCGGAGGGCAGTTGAGGAAATCGTCCGGGCAGTTCCGACCCGACAGCGTCTTGTAATCCATTCCGGCGGAATACTCGATGGTATCGTCCGTATGGATGATCAATGCTCCGCCCGCATTCGGACCCGCGAGGGCGGAGGTGCCCGCGAAGCCCGCCAAGATGATGGCTAAACTATTCCAACGCAAAAGCTTCATCGTTTCGACTCCTCCTTGCAAACGAACCTGGACCGCGGGACGGACCCACCGGCTGTTTTCGGCTGATTCCAACCCTTCAATTCCCCTGCCAAGTCCCGCGGGACCGCCCCTGGGTTGCGGGTCAGCAACATTCGTCTGCGGGTAAAGTAGCCTTCGGTATCGAAACGGCGCAAGGAGAATTCTCGGACCGCGCCGCCAATTCTCCTTGCCGGACAAACACTTCCGGCAAGATCCACCCTCCGTGAACGTGCCGATCCGGCGCTACTCGAGCGGCGATCCGAGCTCCGGCCGGGGGATGGAGCGCCGCGCGACGGTGTCTCGGCCATACGGCTCGCGTCCCCAAAGGTACAGAAATTCAACTCCTGTGCATCCGGATGGTCGCAGCGCCAGAGATGTGCCCGTGGAATGCGGAACGGTGTCCTCGGTGTGATTGACCACCGCACCGCCCCGTGGTCCCGGCAAACGCGACTGCACATGACCACGAGCAATGACGCCGGTTGCCGGAGCCGGAATGCAATCGAGAGGGGAATCCGGTGGACTCACCCTCTCGATGCGGAGCCTCCCACGAGGCTGTACGGGGACCGACGCAGCTCGAAGCACAAGCGGAGCCGGTGTATAAAACGGCGGCCAAAGAACGGGGGGAGGACTTTCGCCCTCCCCCATGCTCAAGAGCTCCTATCGGAAGGTCAGACCTTACCGGTAGTTGTTCTTCACAGCACCCCAGCTCGAGTCGATCGTCGGAACCGCGCACGGATTCGGATCGCACACGGTGCCGTCGCCCCGGTAGATGCCGCCGTCACGCTCGCACACGTCCTGAGTGGTGATCACGCAGTCGGTGTCGAGACAGCACGCACCCTCAGCCGGAGGCTGCGGGCACGGGTTCGGATCGCAGACGCTGTCGTTGCCCTGATAGACACCGCCGGCCTGGGCGCACTCGCCCTCGGTCACAACGGTGCAGGAGCCGTCGGCGAAGCAGCAAGCGCCGGTCGAAGGCGTTCCGCTCGGGCACGGAACCTCGCCGGGAACGCCGAATCCGTACGTACCGAAGCCAGCGATCGGATCAAGCTGCGACGGAACGGAGTCATCCCCGAAGTCTCCACCCTGGGTCGGGTGCAGTCCGAGGTGCAGAGCTCCGGATCCCTCATAGCTGTACGCCGCAGCCCAGTACACCGGAACGAGTTGCTCCGTCTGCGCCGAGAACCAGGTCACGGCCGTACCGGAACCGCTGTTCGGCCAGTCCGCGTTCGCGAGCTCGAAGTCGCCGCACATTCCGGACGCAGCGATGACCACGTTCGCGTCATACGACCAGCCGAAGGTGATCCCGGACAGACGGTTGCCAGGGTTGAAGGCAGCGATGACATTGATTACCACGGGCGCTGCATCCGCTGCGGATTGTGCGATTGCGCTTCCGCAGTCCGGTGCCGTGACCGTACCGCAGTAGTCCGAGATGTCAGTCGTGTACACCGTACCCTCGGAGAGCGCAGCGATCAGCGTCCCTCCTGCGTTCGGGCCGGCAAGAGCGGCTGTACCCATGCAGGTCAGCGCCGCGACTGCCAGTAGAGCTTTCTTCATTGCTTCGAACCTCCTTGACACTATGTCAAGCTTGATGTCGAAAGAACCGATCTGAACCGTCCCTCGGTGAGACGACTCCACATCCACCCCACCCGTTTTTCGAGGATTTCCAAACGTTGAAGAGGCTGAAACGACTCAAAGTCACACCAAGTCTCCGCTAAAAGACTCGAGCTACTTCGAAGCAGTCTCGATCCTCACGGAGCACAAGACGCGGCGTTCTGGAACGGAGCGCCGAAGATG
>CAMPIC010000325.1 GCA_946886185.1 uncultured bacterium | reverse complement strand
GCGCACATCCCGGCCGTGGATACCCCTGTTAAGGTCGCCCGGCGCGGGCGGGGCACTGGGGCTCCATGGGATCCCGGGGCCCGGCGGCGTCGTCCCCCAGGTCGGGGCCGGGAACGGCCGGGGCGCCGGCACGGGCGCCGATGGCGAACTCCTTGATCCCGCTCCCGGCACCCGACGTTCCTCCGGCCGCTTCGACGCGCGTTTCGGCGGCTCCGGTGGGAGCGGATCGACCGCACGCGATGCAGTGGCAGACGGCTCGACCACGAGCGCTTCGCCACACGGAAGCAGAGCCCGCTTCGACGGTGCGTGGAGAGAGTTCCTGAGTGCGGCCTCTGCATCCTCGGCAGCATTCGGCGAATCGAACGCCTCCCTCGAAACGAGCGCGCGACCTCCGAGCTGGATGCCTGCGGCGCCGCCGCGCGCGGAGACGAACGGGTTCGCGCCGCTCGTGACGCCGATATCGATGTCCGGATGGTCGAACGAGCTGGCGGGCCCGATGACGGCCGCCATGCAAGGCCTGGGATTTGCCGCCGCGGCCGTTCCCGGCGGAGGAGTCGGGGTCGCGGCCGGGGCAGGAGCCCAGGGAGACCGAGGCTCGGAAGACCTCGCTCCGGGTTCGGCCGTGGGAGTGCGCTTGATCGGGGGAGATGCCGATCTCGTCGCCATCGGCACCGTCACGTATGTGGATTCCGAGCGGATCCTGGCGTTCGGCCACCCGATGATGCAGGCGGGGGATGTCGCATTCCCGATGACCGGCGCCTGGATCCACACCGTGATTCCGAACTTGCAAGTCTCGATGAAAATGGGCTCCTCGACCGGATTGCTCGGCGGCGTGTGGAACGACCGCCGCACCGGAATCGCGGGAGCCTTCGGGACGGTGCCGCCGACCCTGCCGGTCTCGATCTCGATCGAAGACGGCAGCGGAGACACGCAGCACTTCTCCTACACGGTCGCCCGCGATAAATCGCTCACGCCATTCCTTCTCCCATGGACGGTGGCCAACAGCTATCTCGTCTCGGGGTGGGTTTCCGGGGACGCCTACGTCGAGACAGTCACCGACGTCTATTTCGACGGCGGGCAGCATCTGCAGCGGGTCGATCGGCTCGCGGCGGAAGCTCCCGGCGTGGAGCTGGGAGCGGACGCGACGCTTCCCGCGACGTTGCTCCTCATCAATCCGTGGCAGGAGACGCGCCTCGACTCGGTGAGCGTCGACGTGAAGTACGAGCCGGGAAACCGGAGCGCGCGCGTGGTGGAGGTGCGCCGCTCGGCCGCGCGGGTCCACGTCGGAGAGACGGTCCGGATCGAAGCGGTGATCGAGCCGTTCCGCGGCCAGGTGGAAACGTACGGGTTCGATCTGACGATTCCCGACGCGTGGGCGGGCCGGTCGCTGGACGTCTATGTCGGCGGGACGAACGACTTCGTGATGTGGGACCAGGATCGCGCGCCGGAGAAGATGGTTCCGCACGATCTGCCGCACATGATCTCCCTGATCGAGAAGGTTCCGGACGATTCGCAGATCAACCTGCGCGTCTATTCGCAGGAGACCGGAACGCTGATTCGCGGAGAAGAGATTCCGGCGCTGCCGGCATCGCTCGCGCGAGCGACGCGGAACGTGCCGCACGTGGCGGGGCCGCGGCAGATCGCGGGATCGCTCTTGGAAGAACGGCATTTGACCACTCCGTGGGTGGTCAGCGGTGGGGAACGGGTATCGCTGGAGGTGGCTCAGCAATGATGGAAACGAGCGATCGGACGCGCACAGGGATGTACGGAGTCTGGATCGGCGCCGCGGCGCTGGGCGCAGTCGTGCTCGGCTTGTGCGCGAACGAAGCGCAGGCGGTGCGCACGCAATTCTTTCGCGCGGAGGGCTACGGGCGCTTCAAGAGCTACACGCTCGAAGGAGTCGCGCTCTCCGATCAGGGTGGGGTCCGCTCGGGCCCCTCGATCCAGGAGATGGGGGAGTTGGGAGCGCGCTCGGTCTGGCGCCTCGTCGAGGCGAACGGACGGCTCGTGGCCTCGACCGGAGATCAGGGCAAGCTCTTCCGGCAGGACGGCGAGAAGCTCGTGCCGCTCGCCACGCTGCACAACTATGAGCTCTTCGCGCTGACCGCAGACGCGTCCGGCAATGTCTATGCAGCCGGTGCGCCGAGCGGAACCGTCGTGCGCGTGGCGCCGGACGGTTCGACCGAAACACTCTTCACTGCGCCGGAGGGGCTCATCCTGGACCTCCTCATGGCTCCCGACGGGTCGATCTATGCCGCGGCGGGAGAGCGGGGAATGCTGTACCGGATTCCGCGCAACGGGGACGCGAAGGTGACGGGAGAAAGCGGCGATCTCCATCTGCGCACCCTCGCCTGGTCGAACGACGGCAAGAGCCTCTGGGCGGGGACGGATGGACGCGGGCTGCTCCTCTCGATCGATCCGGAGAGCGGCGAGCGGAAGATCCTGTACGACGCCGCGGAATCGGAAATCGTCGAGATCGTGCCCCTGCCGGATGGGTCGGTCTACTTCGCGGCCAACGGTGGATCGGAGTCGGGTCAGAGCGCTTCGCCGAGCGATTCGGGGGGAACCCAATCGGAAGAGTCGGAAGACCCGGGCGGTCAGGCGCGTCGTTCGCCCGCGAGAGTGTATCGACTATCTCCGGACGGATCGGTGCGGCCGTTCTGGAACACGACCGAGCAGACGATTCACTGCCTCTGGCTCGAATCGGATGGATCGCTCCTCGTGGGAACGAGCGAAGCCGCCGTCCTCTACCGCATCGATCCGAACGGCCGCGAAACGGTGCTCTGGCGCGCCGAGGAGGACATGATCCTCGACGTGGTGCGCGTGGGCGATGTCCTTTATGCGGCCACGGGGAACCCCGGCAAGGTCTATCGGATCGGCCCGGGCCTGCACGAGGAGGCGATGGTCACCTCCGAGGTCCTCGACGCCCGCGATCAGGCGCTTTGGGGAAAGATGAGCTGGGAAGTGGAGGGAGATGCGGCGGGTGTGGTGTTCGAGACTCGCAGCGGATACACCGCGGTTCCCGATGGAACCTGGAGCGAGTGGTCGCAGGCGCTCACCGATCCTTCCGGGAGCCAGGTCTCGTCGCCTCCGGGACGCTACCTGCAGTGGCGTGGGCGGTTTCTCCCGGGCAAAGGGACCACGCTCCGCGCCGTGCGCGTGGCGCACATCGAAGCGAATCGTCCACCGCGGATCAATCGGGTCACGCTCTCTCCGGAAGACGCGATCTTCCGCTCGGAGCGTTCGGGCGGAGTGAGTCAGATCCTTCCCTCGGGCGTCCAGGTCGATTATTCGATCGCTGCGCCGCGCGGAGCCACCGTCACCGCGGGAGGTGTCCCCGCCTGGGTGCGCGATCTTCGCTCCATCGTCTGGGAGGCGGACGATCCGGATCAGGACGATCTCACGTACACGATCGAGATCCGGCAGATCGGTGAGGAGGCGTATCGCGTGCTCGAGCGCGATCGCCGCGAGCAGGCATACACGTTGGAGACAGGACAGCTCCCGGACGGCTCGTACGAGATCCGGATCACCGCGAGCGATGCGCCCTCCAACGCTCCCGGCAACGAGCACGAAGTGTTTCAAGTGACGCCGCCGTTTCGCGTCGACAACGTTCCCCCGATCGTGGAGGGATTGAAGACGCGCCGGATCGGCGGACCGGCTTTGGAAGTGAGCGGAACCGCGATCGATCGGGATTCCCCTGTGCGCGAGATCCAGGTCTCGATCGACGGGAGGGCGCTCCGCTCGGTCCCGGCGAGCGATGGATTGCTCGACAGCCGGCGCGAGGATTTCCAGGTGACGGTGCCGTTGGAGCGCGAGACGGATGGGAGCTGGGTCGTCGTCCAGGTGCGCGACGCGGCGGGCAACCAAGGCGCTCACCGCGCCTGGCTGGAGCCTTGACCGGACAGGCCGGCGATTGGTTGGAGGCCGATGACGGTCTCCGGATCTATCGTAGAGAGTGGCGGGGAACGGTGGCAGCACGCGCCGGGCTGCTCTCGATTCATGGCCTCGCCTCGCACTCGGGATGGATCGAGAATCTCGCCGCTCGCCTGAGCGCGAATGGAATCATCGTCCACGCGTGCGATTTGCGCGGCCACGGCCACACCGGTCGGGTCGCGGGTCAGCTGCCCGGTCCGAATCGATTGCTGGCCGATCTCGAGCTCGCGTTCGATGCGCTCTCGTCTGCGGCGCCGGATGTGCAGCGCTTCATCCTCGGGACCAGCTTGGGTGGATGCCTCGCGATCTCTCTCGCGGCGCGCCGTCCCGACGCGAGCGGTCTGATCTTGATTTCCCCCGCACTCTCGCCGAGCTATCTGACTCGGCTGGAGTCGGCGCGCATCGCGTTCGACCTCTTGCGCGGAGGGAGACGCACCGTCGCGACTCCGCGCGCTCGCGGCCTGCGGATCAGCGGGTCGAAGGAAGTCCGCGACCGGTTGGACGCGGATCCGCTCAGCCTTTCCGCGCTTCCATCCCGGTCTCATTGGTCGGCGCTGCGCGTGATTCAGAAGGCGAAGCGCGACCTACGAC
>CAMPIC010000324.1 GCA_946886185.1 uncultured bacterium | reverse complement strand
TCCCGATGCCGGACTCCTCCTGATCGTCATCGGAGCGAACGTCGCGGTGGCTTTGCCCGGAAAGCTGATCGAGGGGATGTTGAGCGCGATCGAGCGGTTCGATCTCTCCAATGCGATCGGCATCAGCTTTGCGGCGGGGCGAAACCTCATCTTCATCGCGATTCTCCTGGCGGGAGCGGATCTGGTCACCCTGAGCTGGGTGCTCCTGCTCACCACGATCGTCGAGCAGACCACCATCACGTTCGTGGTGCTCCGCAAAATTCCCACTCTGCGACTCTCTCTCCGGCTGGCCCGGCGTTCCCAGATGCGGCACATCTTCAACTACGGCATCCACAGCATGATCGGGCAGGCGGGGGAGCGTTTGCGGCTGTACACCGATTCCGTCGTCATCGGGGCGTTCATGCCGGCGGCCGCGATCGCGGTGTACACGGTGGGACAGCGCCCGCTTTCTTATCTCTCGAAACTCAGCCTGGGCGTCTCGCGGGTGCTGACGCCCACCTTCAGCCGGATCGAAGCGCTCTCGACCAATGAGCGCCTGGGTAAGCTGCTTCTCCTGGGCACGCGCGGCAGCACTCTGATCACGAGCCTGGCCTGCGTGGTCATGCTGATTTCCGGGCCGGACCTCATTCACCTCTGGGTCGGCGATGGGTTCGAGGAGAGCGTCCACGTTCTCCATGCGCTCCTTCCCGCGTATCTCCTCTCCGCGGGAACGACTCCCGTGAATTCGATTCTCCTGGGAACGAGCCGGCATCAGCGGCTCTCTCAAGTGACGATCGTGGAGGGAGTGATCAACATCGCGCTCAGCATCGTCTTGATCCAGAAGCTGGGAGTGCTCGGAGTCGCGATCGGGACGAGCATCCCGATGGTGATCGCGCGCGTCTTCGTCCTGCCGATCTACGCATGCCGGAACATCGAGCTGCCCTATCGCACGTTCCTGACGCGTGGGCTCGCCCCTGCCCTGCCGGGCCTGGTGGCCGGAGCGCTCATCGGCTGGATCGTGCAAGGTCAGCTTCCCGACAGGAGTCTCCTCTCGGTGGGCGCGACCGTGGCCGCGACCACCGTCGGCTACCTGGCCGCGACGTGGGTGGTGCTGGTGACGACGAGAGATCCTCTCTGGAGCGGCTTGCTCGCGGTGCGAGGTAAGAAGCAGCCGGTTCCGGACGAGCCGATCGAGCAACGGCGAGGCGTCTCCGGGTGAAGCCTTGGTTCTCTACGCCCACGACTCGAACGATTCCGCCACGACAAGACGGCTCGAGGGAGCCGCTTCGAATTCTCCTGGTCGCGTACCGCTTCCCTCCGCAAGGTGGAGGAGGTGTGCAACGTCCCGCCAAGCTCGTCAAATATTGGAGCCGCGCCGGCCATGCGATCGCGGTCCTGACGAGCAGCAGATCCACGGTCAGCCTCGAAGATCCGACCTTGCTCGCCGACGTTCCCGCGACTGTGGAGCGGGTGGTGGTGGATGATCCGAGCGCTTATCAGAGATTGCGCGCGCTCCGGCGGCGGACCAGCAATCCACTCGTGCGGCGGCTGCTCACGACGCCCACGTACCTGGTCTCCCAAACGGCGGTTCCCGACCTCGTCTCCGGCTGGCGCCGGCCGGCGATTCGGCGGGGTCTCGAATTGGTGGCGACGTTTCGCCCGGACGTGATCGTCGTGACCGGCCCGCCCTGGACGTCGTTCCTGGTGGCATCGTCTCTCGCCGACAAAGCCGGCGTGCCCTTGGTGCTCGACTATCGCGACCCCTGGACGCACACGTACATGCGATTGCAATCGGGACTGGCCGCGAAAGTGCTCAATCCGTGGCTGGAACGAAGAATCTTGCGGCGCGCGCCAGCGATCACGGCCGCCCATCGCGAAATCTTGCGACGGGCGCGCGCCTCGACCGGACCGGGCACGCGCATGCTCTGGGCTCCGAATGGGTGCGATCCGGACGACTTCCCGCATCCTCCGAGCACGCCTCCCGCGGACCGGTTCGTGCTTGGATACACGGGTGGCTTCTTTCGATGGCGCTCTCCCGACGCGCTCCTCGGCGTGCTGGAGTCGTTGCTGCGGGAAGGGCGGATCACGCCGGAACGATTTCGCTTCCGCATGGCGGGGAGCGTGAACCCGGCGCTGGAACGGATCCCGCGCGACAGCGCTTTGTGGAAGATCCTCGATGTCGAAGGTTACTTGCCGCACGCGGAGAGCATCCGCCTCTTGCAGTCCAGCACCGTGACGTTCGTCCTGGAAGCGGATCAGGTCGGTACCAACCATCACACGCCGGGAAAGTTCTATGAGGTGCTCCAGACGGGGCGCCCGATGCTCCTACTCTGTCCGGAAGGAGTCACGTCGCGTCTCGCTCGCCGCCTGGGCGGATGTTGGATCGCGCATCCCGACGACGAGCGCGCGATCCGCAACGTGGTGCTCGACATGCTGGAGAGATGGGAGAAGGGAACGCCCATGCCGCAGATGAATCGCGAGCACCTGCGCTTCTACGATCGGGCGCACCAGGCGGATCGATTTGGACGCTTTCTGGGATCGATCACCGGCCATACCGCGGTTCCAGTGTCAGCTCCCGCTCCAGATCCGGCAGATCGGCAAACGACACGGTGAGATCGACCACAAGGGGAGCGTGATCGGACGCGACCCGAGAGACGGCTGTGCGCGGAACGTGCACTCCGTTCATCGTGACCGACGGACTCATCAGGATGTGATCGATCCGCCGCAGGGGGACCGCGCCGGTCCAGGTCCGCAGAGGGCGTCCGCTCCATTGCTCTGGGATCGCGCTCACGAGAGCTTCCTGGAGCCGCTGCATGGTGCGGGAAGAGGGACCGGCATTGAAGTCGCCCGCGAGCACGATCGGACCGCGGCAGTCGGGCGAGCGCAGCCACTCCGGACCGAGCAACGCCTCCACCTGCAGGTGCCGCTCCGCCGGGAGGATGCTCAGATGGGTGTTGATGATGTGCACTTCTCGTCCCTCGATCTGAGCCACCGCCCAGAGCGCTCCCCGCGGCCACAGATTGAGCATGTTCTTGGTCGTCTCCCCGGAAGAGGGAAGCGGCGCCGCCTTGTGCAGCCGCATCGGCAGCGCGGATAGGATCGCATTTCCGAAGTTGCCGTCATCCAGCTCGGAAACGGCGTGGAACAGGTACTCGCGCTGCAGCCGTTGTGCGATCTGGTGGACTTGATCCACTCCCCCGGAGCGCAGCCTCTCCTGATCCAGCTCCTGCAGGCACACGAGATCGGGACGCTCCCGCGCGATGACGCGCGCGATGCGATGCGGAGCAAAGATGCCGTCGCTTCCGCGGCATCCGTGCACGTTGTACGTCATGACTCGCAATCGCACCGAGGCGGAGAGCCCCTTCCGCGCCAGCCGAGGAACGTGATATTGCGGAGCGCTCTCCTCCGCTCCTTCGCCCGGCCAGCGCCCCATCGCACGCAGGAGGACCGATCGGAGCGTCCCCGGGCGCATCACACGCGGCAAGGCGGCGAATGCGTGCGCCTCCGCGGGGACGACCACGAACGCGGAGGTCTCTTCCGGCCCGGGACCTCCGTGAGATCCCCGCTCGTTCTGGAGAGAGAGCGGCTGCTCCCGATTCCATCCGAAGATGAGGACGTCTCCCGACCCATCGTGATGCGCCAGCGCGACCAGATCCTTCGCGGTCTCGTGCAGATGCGGATGGTTCTCCCCGAGAAGCTCGGCGCCTTGCTGGGGAAGGCGGAAGGTGCCGTCCGCGGTCCAGGCAACGGCGCCATCATTCGCGAGGGGCCGGATCGCCATGGGAATCTTTCCCTCTCGCACCAGCTTCTCGGCGAACTCCTCGAGGAATTGAGGAGAGTGATCTCTGGGGAGATAGATCGATCCGGCCGGACCTTGATGCGTCACCACGATCGACCCTTCCGGCCGTGAAATCCTCGTCGCGCCGGCCAGGTAGGGCTCGTGATCATCCTCGAGCAAAGGCTTCTCCAGGAACTTGGAGCTGAGCCAAGGGGCTCGCGCCGACCCGTTCCCGGAGGGCGGATCGAGATTCGTCTCGGACCGCGCGGGAGCGGGAGAACCTTCTTCGTGCATGCTCTCGTAGATCCGCTCCACTACGCGCGGCACCGATTCTCCGTGCACCTGGTCGAACGGGATCACTTTCTCCTGACCGTGATCGGAGTAGACCCAGATCAGGTAATCGCGGCGGCGGGAAGCGCGGGCCGCCAGCCAGACGCGATGGATCACCTTGTCGATCCCGCGCAGCGACCACATCGCGAAGCGCGAGTCGGGACCGCGCCGATGGGCATGCTCGTCGTATCCGAGCAGGTTCAGCTGCACGACCGGCAGACCCCGATGCAGATCGATGGTCGAGCCGATCGCGACGATCTCGCGCATCACCACGCTCACCAGCACGCGCAGTGGCACGAACCGGAGCTCGGAGAAGAACTCGCGTGGAGAATGTCTCCCTCGCACGAGGTCGACCACCGCGAGGACCGACACCAGAAACAGGTTTCCGATGGCCCGGAACGCGCTCCAGACGTGCCAGAGCGAGAGCGCGACCCAGCGAGT
>CAMPIC010000323.1 GCA_946886185.1 uncultured bacterium | reverse complement strand
ATTCCGCCCAGCGTCAACAGTGCGGCGCCGCTGATCACTGAGGCGGTCGGCAGCATGAAGGCGAGCGTGATGCAGCCGATGAATCCGAGAGCGGCGAGCGCGCGGGGCCAGCGGCGGTGGCGGCGATCCAACGTCCATGCGGAGGCGTTGGCGATTGCGTAGTAGGTGAGCACGGTGAATGAACTGAACCCGATCGCGGAGCGGATGTCGGCCACGGCGACGACTCCCGCGACCAAGATTCCGATTCCGAGCTCGGCTCGATGGGGAACTCGGTATCGCGGATGGACCGCGGCGAAATAGATCGGCATGTCGCGGTTTGCGGACATCGCGAAGACGGTTCGGCTGACTCCAACGACCAGCGAAAGCAAGACCGCGAGCGAAGCGATAGAAGCTCCGATCCGGACCGCCGGAGAGAGCAAGGCAAGTCTCCCGGCTTCTACGGCCGTCGCGAGTGGAGCAGGTGACGAAGCCAACACATCAGTTCCGGCACCCGCGACGACGCTCACCGCCACCCATGCATACGCGATCAACGTGAGCATCAGCGCGATCGGAATCGCCCGGGGAATCGTCCGCTCGGGTTCGATCACCTCTTCGCCGAGCGTCGCGATCCGGGCATAGCCGGCAAAGGCGAAGAACAGGAATCCAGCCGATTGCAGAACGCCGCGAGGAGTCGTTTCTTGCAGCGGCCAGAGCCGCGACGGATCTGCCGAGCCTCCCGCCCAGATGGCAATGACCACCACCGCGAGCGATGCGAGCACGACCGCCACCAGCAAGCGCGTCACGTTCGCCGTCTTCTCGATGCCGCGGTAATTCAGGGCCGTCACGCCGATCACGGCCAACACAGCCAGCGGGCGCGCGAGCGACGAGGAGGCATAGTGCCCGAACGTCAGCGCCATCGCCGCGCAGCTCGCGAGCTTGCCGATCACGAATCCCCAGCCGGCGAGGAATCCCCAGAGCTCGCCGAGCTGCTTGCGACCGTACACGTAGGTGCCGCCGGATTCGGGATACACCGCCGCGAGCTGCGCTGACGAGGTGGCATTGCAGTAGGCGACGACCGCCGCGATGACGAGACCGACGAGGAGAGCATTTCCAGCAGCGCGGGCGGCAGGTCCGAAGGCGGCGAAAACCCCGGCTCCGATCATCGAGCCCAAGCCGATCACGACGGCGTCGGTCGTGCCGAGACGACGCGCAAGGCGCGACGTCCGCTCCGGTGGAACACTCATCGTCTCACTGCAATGGAATTCGGCTCACGAAGCAACCGATTCTGCAGACGAGATCCAGCTGCTCCAACGGGATCCGCCTGCGGTGCGGCCTACGACGCGGGCAGCGCGGCATGCGATCGACCCGACCACCCACAACCGCGGTCAGCAACCAGTCGCGATTCCGCGCTACCAGCCCAGCACGTAGGCGAAGATGAGGGGCGCGACGATCGAGGCGTCCGACTCGATGATGTATTTCGGCGTATCGATTCCGAGCTTGCCCCAGGTGATCTTCTCGTTCGGGACTGCACCGGAATAGGAACCGTAGCTGGTCGTCGAGTCGCTGATCTGGCAGAAGTAGCCCCAGAGCGGGATCTTCGTTCGTCGCAAGTCTTGATGGAGCATCGGGACGACACAGATGGGGAAGTCGCCCGCGATCCCGCCTCCGATCTGGAAGAAACCGATGGAGCTGCGCGGAGCGAGATCGGTGTACCAGTACGCCAGCTCGACCATGTATTCCAGACCGGATCGAACGGTGGTCGGCTTGATGTCTCCGCGGATGGCCGCCGCGGCGCACATGTTCCCGAGAGTCGAGTCTTCCCATCCCGGAACGAAAAGAGGGATCTTCTTCTCGGTCGCCGCCATCAGCCATGAATTCTGCGGATCGATCTGATAGCTCTCCTTCAATCGACCCGATTCGAGCACGCGCTGCAGGAACTCATGCGGGAAGAGGCGCTCGCCCGCTTTGTC
This sequence comes from uncultured bacterium, assembly GCA_946886185.1. The sequence goes on along the minus strand of CAMPIC010000323.1, from coordinate 2,597 downwards.
CGCGCGCATCCACTCCTCGAGGATGACCCGCTCGATCCGCCGCATCGCCTCCTCTTCCGGGATGCAGGTGTCGGTGACTCGATTGAGATGGCGTTCGAGGAGCTCCTGCTCATCGCTCGGAGTGAGATCGCGGTAGTGCGGGATCCGCACGTAATGATCGTGCGCCACGAGGTTGAAGACGTCTTCTTCCAGGTTGGCGCCGGTGCAGCAGATCGCGGTCACCTTGTCGCGGCGGATCATCTCCGCGAGCGAGAGGCCGAGCTCGGCGGTGCTCATCGCTCCGGCTACGGTGACGAGCATGGAACCGCCTGAGTCGAGATGCTTCTCGTATCCACGAGCGGCATCGACGAGAGCGGCGGCATTGAAGTGCCGAAAGTGATATTCGATAAAAGAGCGGATAGGACTGTTCATGCAACGACCTTAACGCGCCAACGCCGCAGGGGCAACCTCGAGGGCGGTTGCAAACGCCGGAGCAAACCCAAACCGTGAAGTAATCGCAAACCCCTGGGGCGACCACTGCGTGGAGGTCGACCCCTCGCGTTCGAGGGCGGACCCGCGCGCTAGCGGAAGCGATGGCGGCCGTGCATCCCCGGGTGGGGCACTCCCTGCTGGCGCAGCGATCCGGGCAAGCGTTCCACCTTGAGGGAGTACCATGCGAGGCCGAACGGTTTCATGCTCATCTTCTTTCCGTTCTGCAGCCGGGACAGATTCTCCGCCGTCGCCTTGTCCGACTTGTCGGCCTTGAGCAGGCGCTGCAGCTGTGCGATCGCGCCCGTGGTGTCCCCCTTCTCCGCCAGGAAGTACGCATACGCGTTGGCGAGGAGCGCGTTCTTGCGGTTGAACCGGATGGCCGATTCCAGCGCCTTCTTCGCGTCAGCGTGACGGCCGGCGCGAAAGTGCATCCCTCCCAGAAGAAGGAGCGCTTCGGGGATGCGAGGACTGGCATGGCGCAGATGCTCGAGCGCCTTCGCCTCATCGCCCATTCCGTAATAGATGGTTCCGATCTGCGCCTCGATCTGCGAGCGGAGCAGCACCTGCCAGCGGCTCATCGGCAGCAACCCCTCGAGGGTCTTGAGTGCCAGCGCGGTCTGTCCCGCCTGGAGCTGCTTCTGCGCCTGAAGGAACGGCGGCTGAACCTTCTTCCCGATCCAACGAGTCAGGAGAAACGTCGTGCCGAGGAAGAAGATCGTGAAGAGGATGAATCCGAGGATCCATCCCCCCCAAAGTCCCGCCAGGACCCAGGTGAGGCCGAACAAAAGGCCGATCGCGGCTGCAACGATGATGCTGAGCATCCGCACAATCTGCCAGGTTCGCGGAGCTTCGGCAAGTGCGGCTACGAGAGGAAGAGACTCCGTTCTTCCGGCGTGGGGATGCGACACGTGTCCCGTCGCCCGAACCATTGGAATCGGTTGCGCGCGATCCAGTCGTACACGCCATCTCTCAGCAAGGGAGGAATGATCAGGAACGCGCCGAGGGCTCGCCAGGGCCAACCGATCGCGGTCAGGATCCGGAGGGCCGCGCCGCTCTTCACGTGGAGACGATCGCCGTCGACGAACACGATCGTGGAAGGATCCTCCGTTCCGTCGGGGTCTTCATGAGGAGCGAGCGCCAGCGCGTCCATGCCCGAACGCGCCAGGAGCGTACGCGCAACATCCGATTGCAGCGAAGCGAACCGCAACCGTCGCTTGCGATCGTGTCGCAGGAGGAAGTCGACGGAGCGGTTGCAGAGATTGCACTCGCCGTCGAAAAGCACGATCCGATCCCCGGGCATACATCGATCATAACACCCGGCAGTCCTTGCCTTTCGTCGAAGCGCGGCTCCTCCGATGTACAACCGTCCAGGGTCGCCACGACCACCCACCGCCACGGTCAGTAACCAGTATTGCGCGCGGGATCCGTCCATCGTGAAGTGCCGTCCCATCGATTCGCGCACATCCAGATGCGCCTCGTCACACCGGGTCGCGCAGGAGCGGTTGGGTGAGGCAGTGCGGCCCGCCGCGCGCGCGGCTGATCTCATGGCTGGGCAGCAGGATGCAAGTGCGCTCCGGGTTGTCGAGGTCGATGTCCGCCTTTCCCGCGAGCACGTCCTCGGACGTCGCGACCCGGAAGCCCTTCTTGGCCAGCGCTTCGGTCGTGCGGAGATTGCGGTCGTACATCGTGATCACACCGGGAGCGAGAGCGAACGCGTTCGCTCCGTCGGTCCACTGTTCGCGCTGCTGGTGGAGCGGGTCGTTCCCGCCGCAGGGGATCGGTTCGAGATCGACGCCGCGCGCCTTGAGCGCCCGCAGCACGCCCGATTTGGGAGTCGGCCGCAGATCCTTCGATCGCAAATCGATCTCGTGCACCGTGGCCCGCTGTGGACCTTGATCCAGGATCACAGGAGGGAACACCAGGCAGGCGTTGCGGTCGACCGGAGTCATGATCGTGTCGAGATGCATGTAGGCGCGCCGGTGCGGGATGCCGATCACGATCAGCCAGCGCGGCCCTTCGGGGATCGCCGCGAGCGCGCGCGCCACTTGCCGGATGCCGGTGCGATTGGTCCTCTCGGAAAATCCGAGAGCGATGACGTCGGGTGACAAGATGAGGAAATCGCCCCC
>CAMPIC010000322.1 GCA_946886185.1 uncultured bacterium | reverse complement strand
TCGCGCGTCCAGAATCGGGAGGAATCGGGCGTGAGCGCCTCGTCGATCAGGCTGAGCCGTCCGTCGATCCAACCGAACTCGAATTTGGTGTCCGCGATCACGATTCCTCGCGCGAGCGCGTAATCCGAGGCGCGCTGATAGATTTCGATGCTGAGTCGCCCCACCTCACGCGCCACTTCCGGGCCGAGGAGTGCGCGCGTCTCCTCGGGACTCATCGGTCGATCGTGACCGACATCTTCTTTGGTGGTGGGAGTAAAGGTCGGCTGTGGCAGCCGGTCGAACTCTTTCAATCCCTCGGGCAGCCGGATCCCGCAGACCGAGCCGGTCTCTCGATACTCCGACCATCCCGAGCCGGTCAGGTATCCGCGCACCACGCACTCGATCGGGAGTCGATCTGCCTTGCGCACCAGCATCCATCGGCCGCGCACGCGGTCGCGCACTTCCGCGAAACGAGCGGGAAGATCGCCGTCGTCGCAGGAGACGAAGTGAGTCGGCACGAACTTCACCAGTCCGCGAAACCAGAATGCAGCGAGCTGATTGAGGAGGATCCCCTTTCCGGTCAAGCCTTCGGGCAAGACGCAATCGAATGCGGAAATCCGGTCGGTCGTGACGATCCAGAGATGATCTCCGAGGTCGAGCGTCTCTCGGACTTTGCCACGATGGTCCGGAGTGATTCCCAGGTTGGTGAGGGTCATGAACGCATCTTTCACGCGATCTCTCCTTGCCGCGGACGCGGCTCTCGGTTCCAACGAATCCCCCGCCCCTCGCGGACGAAGCCATGGGTTGCGATCCGGTGGATCGTCTCGGGAAGGATGCGATGCTCCTGCGAGAGGATCCGTTCCGACAAGGACTGCACCGTGTCGTCCTCCGACACCGGAACCGCGGCCTGCGCGAGAATCGGTCCCGCGTCGACGGCCGCCTCCACCAGGTGAACGGTACACCCGGAGATGCGCACTCCGTGAGTGAGCGCTTGCGCTTGCGCATCGAGCCCGGGAAAAGACGGGAGCAGGGAGGGATGGATGTTGACGACCCGATCCGGATAGGCGTCCAGGAGGGTCGGTCCCACGATCCGGAAAAATCCGGCCAGGACGACGCATTCGACGCCGTGCGCCCGGAGCGCCTCGACGTAGCGCGCTTCCACCTCTTCCGTCAGCCGCGCGCGCCGTGATCCCGGATCGATGCACTCGGCGGCCACATTCCGTTCCCGCGCGCGCTCGAGCGCAGGAGCGTCCGGTCGATCGCTCAGCACGAGCGCGACGTTCGCCCTAAGCGTTCCACGAGCTTCCGCATCCAAGAGGGCGCCCAAGTTGGAGCCGCGCCCCGATGCCAGGACTCCCAGTCGCATCAGCGCCACGGTTCTCCCTTCCTCTTCGCGCCGCTCCGAACGTTCTGGAACGCGCGGCACCCGCTCGGAGCGCTCGCCGCTCCACTTCTGACAATCAGACACGCCGCTCCGACAGTCCGGGAGCGAAGATGCGGCATACTATTGTAGCTCAATGCTTTGCGACTTGCATCCCCGCTCCGATCGAGAATCGATGTTACGAGCGGCGCGCGGCAGCGGTCAAGCCGACGGGGTCACGCGTTGTCCGCCGAGAGATCGTTCCCATCCGGTCACCGATCGTTCCGGCCGACGGACCGCATCATCGGATCGGCCGCGGGCGGGCGCGGCTGAGCTTCACCGAGCCGTTTCTCCACTCGAGCGTGACCGCATCATCGAGATCGGCCGCGGCCGGGCGCGGCGGAGCTCCACGGCTCCATCTCTCCACTCGAGCGTGACCGCGCCATCGAGATCGGTCCGGAGCAGCATGATTCCGCGGCGGTCCAGACCTTCCAGCAAGCTCGGATGCGGGAAGCCGAACTTGTTGTCCCAACCGAGCGACGCGATCGCGATCGCCGGATCTACTTCGTCGTACCAGGGATCGCTTCCGGAGGTCGAGCTGCCGTGATGACCCGCTTGCGCGAGAAGCGCACGAGGAGGACCGCCTCGCGCTCGCACGCGCGCCTCCCCTTCCTTCTCCAGATCGCCGACCAGGAGCAGGTTCGACGATCCTACGGAGAGCTCGAGCATCAGAGAGCGATCGTTCCTCTGCAGATCCTCCACCGGACCCTGCGGATGATGGAGCCGCACGATCACTGAGTCGGCATAGGCGCGCTCCCAGGGAGCCTGCACGAGCACCACCTGCGGACGCTCCGGCGCGGAGGCGATCGTCTCCCAGAATCGATCCGAAAACTGCGAAGGCGCGGCTACCACGATCGTGTCCACCGGGATGACGCTCTCCAGGAGATCCCGCAACTGTCCCCAATGATCCAGATCGCCGTGACTCAGCCAGAGCCGGTCGATGCGGCGCACGCCGTGACGCAGCAGGGTCGGCACGAGCTCGCGACCGGGACTCTTGTCGGGAGGGCCGGCATCGAAAAGCCAGGTGGAGCGCGGGAGCTCGATCACGATCGCGTCTCCCTGACCCACTTCGAGAAAGGTAACGCGCAACGGCGGCTGCGGCTTCGGAAACGCCAGGAGCACGCTCTGTGCGAGAAGCAAGGCCGGCACGATCGTCCATTTGGGAGAACGCATCGCCATCCAGAACATCGCTCCCAGAGCGACGCTCGCGCACAACGCGGTCTCGTAGGAAACGTGACCGCGGATCGAGAGCCATCCCGAGCCGCGCGCCAAAATCTCCAGCAGCTCGAGAAACGACTCTCCGCTTCCGCGGGCAGCCGCCACCCAGGGAAAGGATGGGCCCGCTCCGAGGAGTACACACACTCCTCCCAGTGCGAGACATGGCAGGACGAATCCCATGACGGGGATCGCGATCATGTTGGCGAGGATCCCGAGCGGATAGAAGTCGCCGAAGTGATGGAACGACCACGGGAGCGTCAGAGCGGTGGCGCCGACCGACGCGCCGTTGAGCGCGATCAACACGGTGCGCAGACGAGATTCTCCCCACTCGGCATCGCAACGCGCAGAAAGGCGGGTCGCGAGTGTTCCTCCCAGGATCATCCCGCAGGTCGCGAACAGGCTGAGCTGGAACGAGACCGTGCCGGGAAGATCGGGCTCGAGGATCGGGAGCAGGGCCGCCACCCAGCCCACTCCGTTCCACACTCGCTGGGTGCGGCCCCACGCGGGACCGGCTGCCGCGATCAACGCCATCCCCAGCGCGCGTTTGACGCAGGCAACCAGTCCGACCGAGATCGCATAGAGCGTGAGTGCGGCGAGCCCGACCCAACGACTGCCTTGCCACCCGCGCAGCGCGATCTTGCTCGCCACCCAGAACGCTCCGCCCAGCAAGCTGAGGTGCAGTCCGGAGATCGAGAGCAGATGGAGCGTGCCGGTCTGGACGAACGGTTTGATCCATTGTGTCGCATCGTCGGGGCGCACGCCGAGAAGACACCAGGCGGCGAATCTCCCGGACTCCTCGCCCATCGCCGCTCGCCAGGAGGCAGCGATGCGTTCGCGCGTGCGGGCCATTCCGTCTTCGTAGCGCACGACCCATCGATCGAGTCCCGTGGCTGGCGCGTAGTCGCTCAGGGCATATCGATCTTTGCAGGCGAGATAGAGCCGAGGACCGGGAGCCGCCCAGGACGCGCGCGGCATCGGCGGCCGGCAGCTCCCTCGCACCAGGTAACCGCCCGACGTGGGCTCGCCAGGTCCCAGCACCGAGATGGGAACCCGATAGCGCCGCCACGCGCCCGCATCGAGGGACGCATGGAGCGTGCCCGACCATCCGATTCCGCTCGTGCGGCGCTCGATGGCATCCACGGTCACCAGGTGCAGCTGAGCCGTTCGCCGCGGCGGATCGGGAGGCAGATGCCCCGCGCTGGAGGCGCCCGCCGCCGCCCCGAGGACGAACCATGCAGCGAGCGCGCTCGTGCTGGCGAAGCGCCCGCCGCTCGCGGGAGCGCGACGCGAGGAGGCCGGGCGCGAGGAGGCCGTTCCTGATGGATCCGTTCGTGACGGGGCCGTTCCTGACGAAGCCGTTCCTGATGGATCCGTTCGTGACGGCGCCGTTCCTGACGAAGCCGTTCGCAAGGATGCCGTGCGTACGGGAGCCGTTGTACCGGAGCTGGACTTCCGCGCACTGCACGGACCCGATGATCTCCAACCTGCCAGGCTGAGGAGGACGGTGAGGAGCGCGAGAAGCAGCGGCAACCAGAAAAGCAGCGCCGGGGCATGCGAGTCGGCGCCTAACCGCAGATCGGCCCGGACCGCGACGAATCGGCCCAGCTGCCAACCCGCGAGCACGAGAGCACCCAGCCACGCCCCCACCCAACCGGAAATGACGTCACCGCGACACTGCTCCCATCGAAGCCAGATTCACGCCGCCCCAAGAATCACGCTCAGAGTTCGCCATCCCTGCTCTGCTCGAACAGATTCGCTCGCTCGATCCGTCCACTCCCCCAACGGAAGTAATTCGCAATCCGTAATAAGGGTCCCGTGATCCGAGACCGGCTACTGATGACAACCGTCGGATATCGGGCGCTCACGGATCCATCCAGCGACGAAATTGTTGTGCACTCCCGCGCTGGAAGTGGCTCGAGAGTTGGCGCTGCACGAC
>CAMPIC010000321.1 GCA_946886185.1 uncultured bacterium | reverse complement strand
CTTTCGCTTCCCGGATCTCGAGCCGTTCGAGGACGAGCTCGCGGACCAGCGCCTCTTCCATGCTCGGGTGCTGCGCCGCTCCGGTTGGGACGGTCCCGGTTTTCGCCAGCTCCTGCTCTGGAGCGTGACTCTCGCCTTCACCGACATCGTTTTGAAGGCGTTTCTCGCCGAGCCGTGGCGCGCGCACCTCCTGGAGAGAGCTCTCCTGCCTTGAGGCGCGGGGCTACTCGAGCGCGAACTATTGCGGCCGGCGGGGGCGAACCCTGTTGAGCGCGTCCTCGTGGATCGTGACCGGGTAGGTGCGGCGCGCTTCCGCGAGCTCGTTCTCCAGCGCCTCGGCCTGACGCACGTCGACCATCTGCGGAAGCACCGTGTTGAGCGCCTCCTCGAACGGGATCACCCTGTCCGGCTCGACTTTCAGCACCTTCGCCACGGTGAAGGTGGAGCCGACCGGAATCGGCTCGGAGACTTCTCCGATCTCGAGCGAGAAGAGCACGTCGTCCAGGAGCGGCGAGTCCCCGCGCTTCATGGGGGGCGTGCCGGCGATGGGCGTGGCATGGAACGAATCGGCGGGCGTGAACGCGCTCTCGATCTCGGGGAGCGGAACATCGCGGCGGATCATGTCCGCGACTTTCTGCGCGCCCGCCAAATCGGCCACGTTGATCGCGAAAAACACGCGCGTTTCGGGCACGGTGAACTCCGCGATGCGCCGTTCGTACTCCGCGCGGATCTCCGACGAATCGGGGCGCAGCGGATCGCGGAAATGGTTGCGCAGATACTGGCGCTGCCGGATCTCGTCTTCGCGGAGCTGCACCTGATACTGAATCGCGGGAAGCTGGTCGTATCCGCGCGCTTTCGCTTCCCGGATCTCGAGCCGTTCGAGGACGAGCTCGCGGACCAGCGCCTCGACGTCCGCGGTGGTCTGGAACAGCGGCCAGGTCGGCATCGCTTTCGAGAGCAGTTGATCGAACACCAGAATCGGAGTCACGCGCCCGTCCGGAGGATCGAAGGTCGCCACCACGCGCCCGGTGTCGGCGACCGCCACCGGCACGCCTTGCCACGGAAGCGGCGAATCCGGCGTCATGAGCATTCCGTTCCGCTCGGTTGCCTGGGAGATGGCCGCGGTACCGCGCAAAGCCCCGGCGGTCTTCTCGCGCATCAATACCGTGAGCCAGGCGACCTCGGCGGGATTCATTTGGAAGTGGTATCGCTCGAGGAGCCCTTCCTGATACTCGCGGCGCGCCTGCACGACCCGCCGATACACCACTCCTTGCTCGAGCTTGTCGCGCTCTTCTTCCAAGGTGCCTCGAGCCAGGTTCGGCTCGACCTCGTCCACTTGATAGATCACGAAGCTGTCGCCGTGCGGCAGGACGCCGGTCCTCTCGCCCGGTTCGAGCGTGAACACCTCATCCCGGTCGGCGGGATCGAGGTCGGTGTAGGCCATCCACCCGAGATCGCCGCCCGAGGCGCGCATGCGCTGGTCGATGGAGCGCTGTTCGGCCACGCGCGGGAAGCTGGCGCCCTCGCGGAGGGCGCGCTGGATCTCACGTGCCTCCGCCTCGGTAGCGAGCTGGATCACGCGCACGTGGCGGCGGGTGCCCAGCATCTCGTAGGCGCGCTCGAGATCCTTCTCGGTCACCTCATAGGCATCCCCATACTCCACGTCCCGGAGATGATCGATGATGAGGCGCTCCAGATGCCCTTCGAGACGATCCTGCCGGATCTCCTCGAGGTCCGGCTCGGCCTCTTCGGCCAGAATCTGGATGAGCAGATCCCGGGAACGGTCTTCCGCGTGCTTCTGAAGTCCGGCCAGATCCGGCCCCAGGGTCGAGTCGATGGCGGATGCCCGCCAGAAGGTCTCCTCGAATTGGGAGACCGTCACGCTCTTCGGCCCCACCGTCAGCACCACCGGGTCGCCCCCGGCGCAACCCAGCGCTCCCGCCGCCAGCATCCCCGCCAGCGCCCGGGAGATCCCGAGACTCCACCTCTTCATCGCGCTCCTCGTTCTCGGCTTCGCTCACCCACGCGACCACAACCAACGTTCCGCTCGCCGGTTCCCGCCGCCGGGGAGTTCCCGGCGACGAACATCGCATGGTACGCGAAGATACAGCCGCGGCAACATCCGATGCGCGCGCGAGGCGGGTGCACGACCCCACCGGCAGGCCCGCGCGCGGAGGCCAACCTCGATAATAGCGTAACCTGCTATGGGAGTGGACATTGACCGATTTCCACGCACCTGCTACGCTAGAAGTTCGGGCGCGTCGTCCTGCCTCTCAGGGACGATCCCGGCGGGTGGCACGCGCCGTCCGCGTCGGCAGAGGGCAGCCACGTAGGAAGGCGAGCGGCGCCGTTGAGCACAGCCAGACGCGAGAGTCTTTCCATCTTCTTCCCCGCGTACAACGACTGGGGAACGATCGCGACCATGGTGGCGGTGGCGCACCGCACGGCGCGCGCGCTCACCGATGACTTCGAAGTGATCGTGGTCAACGACGCGTCGCCCGATCATGTGAACGATGTCCTCGACGAGCTGCGCAAATTGTATCCGGAGACGTTGCGCGTCGTGATCCACGAGCGGAATCGAGGTTACGGCGGCGCGCTCAAGAGCGGCTTTGCCTCCGCCACGAAGGAACTGATCTTCTACACCGACGGCGACGCGCAGTACGACGTGCGCGAGCTCGCCCTGCTCTGGGACCAGCGCGAGGGAGCCGATCTGATCAACGGCTACAAGATCCGGCGATCTGATCCCGGGCATCGCGTCGTGGTGGGGCGCGCCTATCACTGGTTCACCAAGACGATCTTCCGGCTGCCGATCCGCGACGTCGACTGCGACTTCCGGCTGATCCGCCGCGCCGTCTTCGATCGCGTCAAGCTGGAGTACGATTCCGGACTGATCTGCGTCGAGCTCATGACCCGCGTGCACCGGGCCGGATTCCGCATCCGGGAAGTTCCGGTCCATCACTTCCATCGAATGCACGGGCGCTCGCAGTTCTTCAACTTTCCGCGGGTGGCGCGCGTCCTGCTCGGCATGCTCGGCTTCTGGTGGAGGGTGTTCGTGACGGAGCCGCGGAAGAGAGGTCGCACGAACGGTGTCGGCGGCGAGCGGACGGAGCCGAGGAAGGCAACTTCTGAGGCGGAGGGCGCGTGACTCATGGCGACGACATCCGCCGCGCCAACGACGCAGTCAGCGCGGCGCAACGCATGCATGACACGGGCGACTCCGGCAGCGCGGCGCAACGCGTGCATGACACGCGCGACGGCGGCAGCGCGGCGCAACGCGTGCATGACACGCGCGACGGCGGCAGCACGGGCCCCACGCGCGACGCGCGCGACGCGTATCGCGATCAGCCGGTGCTCATCACCGGCGGGCTCGGCTTCATCGGATCGAGTCTCGCGCATCGCCTGGTGAGCCTGGGCGCGAAGGTCACGATCGTGGATTCGCTCATTCCGGACTACGGCGGCAATCTCGAGAACATCGCCGGGCTGGAGGATCGCGTCCGGGTCAACATCGCCGACGTGCGCGATCCGCACGCCATGAAGTACCTCGTGCGCGGTCAGAGCTTCCTCTTCAATCTCGCCGGCCAGGTCAGCCACATCGATTCGATGCAGGATCCGTTCACCGACCTGGAGATCAACTGCCGCGCGCAGCTCAGCATTCTGGAAGCGTGCCGGCAGCACAATCCGCAGATCCGGATCGTGTTCGCCGGGACGCGGCAACAGTACGGCCGGCCCACCTACCTCCCGGTCGATGAGCTTCATCCCAGTCAGCCGGTCGACGTCAACGGGATCAACAAAATGGCCGGCGAGTGGTATCACATCCTCTACCAGCGGATCTACGGGATCCCCAGCACCAGCCTGCGTCTGACCAACACATACGGGCCGCGCATGCTGCTCAAGCACAACCGGCAAGGTTTCGTGCCGTGGTTCACGCGGCTGGCCCTGGAAGGAAGGGAGATCCAGATCTTCGGCGACGGAATGCAGAAGCGCGACTTCAACTACGTGGACGACGTGGTCGATGCGCTGCTCGAAGTCGGACCGCGCCCCGAGACGCACGGCGAGATCTATAACCTCGGTAGCGAGGAAGTGATTTCGCTGCGCGATTTCACCGAGCTCCTGATCCGGATCGCGGGGCGTGGAACGTACCGAATCGTGCCGTTCCCGGACGAGAGCAAGAAGATCGACATCGGCGACTACTACGGCAGCTTCGAGAAGATCCGCACCGCATTGGGATGGCAGCCGCGCGTCGACTTGGCGGAAGGAATCCGGCGGACCTTGTCCTATTACGAAGGCCGGCTCGCGGCCTACATCGCATGATCCCAGTCTGCGATCTCAAGGCGCACGTCGCCGGAATTCGCGAAGAGCTCGATCGGGCGATCGCACGCGTCCTGGAAAGCGGTTGGTTCATCCTCGGCGAAGAGCTGGAGCGCTTCGAGGAGGAGTTCGCCGCCTACGTCGGGCTCGGCCACGCCGTGGGGGTCGCTTCCGGAACCGACGCGATCCATCTCGCTCTGCGCGCGCTCGGAATCGGCGCCGGCGATCTCGTGCTCACCGCGCTGTTG
>CAMPIC010000320.1 GCA_946886185.1 uncultured bacterium | reverse complement strand
TTGCGCTTCCGTCGGCAGTCTGCGGCCCAGCGACCGGGCGTATGCATCGGCGCCGTACCAGGAGACCTGCACCATGGGGAAGTTCTCCCGCCCGTCCGTCACGACGAAGACGCTGTCGCGGCGATCGAACGAAATCGCGGAGTCCTCGTCGCCCACCGGAGCGCCGTTGTTCGTTTCCCGCTTCAGATCGGCGTAGGGAATCAGTCCCGTGGCGTCGTAGACGACTCCTCCGCGGATCACGATCTGACGCAGCTCGAGCGCGCGATTCAGGAAGTTGGCGTAATGCTGGACGGTGACCTCGTGGACATCGATGTCGTAGTCGGAAAGGATCTCCACTGGATTGCCGGGATGGAGATAGATCGTGGTGTCCCCCATCACGAACACCCCGGCCGGAACCGAAGCGCGGTCGATCGGCGTGGAGAAGCTCCACACGCGAGAGGCGCGTGACAGTCCCCGCGAATCGTGCGCGATGACGCGCCAGAAGTAGGTGTGGTCCTCCTCCAATTCGATGGGGATCGGGATCTCCGCCGCGCCCTGCCGGGTCGCGATCTGCGGAAGGTCAGACCGCTCCGATCCGAAAAAGACATCGAAACTGATCGGATCCTGATTCGGATCCACCGAGGACCAGCGCAGCACCACGAGCGAGTCGACCGGAATCGACTGGCTCCCGTCATCGGGGCTCGGCAGGTCCGGCACGGTGGGCGCCGCGTTGGAGATCGCGTCAACCGTGACAGTGGGGGAAGGGGTGCTCGGACTGTTCCCGCGATAGGCGAGGACGCGATACTGATACGTCGTTCCCGCTTGCACGGTCCGATCGGTGAAGAGGCTCACGTTGGCCGCGACCGTGTCGACGCGCGCGAACTCGCCCGCCTCGCCCGCTCTGCGCTCGATCCGAAAGCCGGTTTCGGTTACCGAGCGGTCGCGCCAGCTCAATGTGATGCGCGCTTCGGCCGACTCCGTGGCGAGTAGCTCCGTGGGAGCTTCGGGAGGTGTTTCCGGCTCGACTTGCGGAGGTGTCGGATCATCTCCGCAGCCTGCCGCAGCCAGGATCCACACGCATACCGCTCCCCAGACACAAAAACGCGACATCCTCGCGTTCCTCCTTACTGCAGATATCCCGTCTCGGTCAGAGACAACCCGATTCGCTGAGTGCATCGAACTTGCCGGACTCGGTATACACGATGGCGTCGTGCGTCAGCGAAGGCGCGAACGGGGCGCGGACCACGCAGGGGCTCCAAAGTCCCATTTCCCTGGCTCGCGTGCTTTCACGCAGCACGACCAGTTCCGGGACGTAACCGGACGGCGGCAGATACCAGACGACGATGCTCGCGTCGGCTGCCGGGTCGAATCGATAGGTGAGGGAATAGGCTCCGTCGGCGCCGGTCATCGCCTGCCCCTGGGCGAACCCGTCGATGAAGACTTTGATCTGGACGCCCGACTTTCCGACTCCCTCGACATCCTTGACCGTCCCGGAGAGGGAGCTCTCCGCCGGAGCCTGCGCATGGGCCGAGCCGAACAGACCGGCGACGAGAAGGAGAAGGCACACGCAAGCGCGAAGCATTCGTGGTCACTCCGTTTCTTCGGATGGTTGGATCACACTCAGGATCGACCGCTTCCGCGTTTCCCCCGGCAGGAAGTCTGGCATGTGCGGCCAGCGTATCAGGGGCCCCCGGAACGGTCAAGCGACGTGCCCGCACGAGGATTCGCGTGGACCGCTCGGAACAGGTCTGATAGTTTACCCGAGCCTATGCAAGCACAGGCGCCGGTGTTTCCTCCACGGAGGCGCCGGCGGTTTCCTCTCCGGCGGCCTGACGGGGCCAGGTCCGCTGCGGGCGAGCAACGTACAGGCGGCGCTGATGCCGCCGGTTCGCGGCTGCACGACGCGGGCGGAGATATTGCGGACGCTGGGGGCAAAGGCGAGAAGGATCTCGCAAGTGGCGTCACATGGAGAGGGGCCGTTCCCCTCGGGATCGGGACATCGCGAGGGATCGAGGGCACGGGTAATGGGACTACGCAGCCTCCTCGGCTTCGTCTCCAACGACATTGCGATCGACTTGGGGACGGCCAACACTCTGGTTTACGTAAAGGGCAAAGGGATCGTCCTGAACGAACCGTCGGTCGTGGCGGTCGATCGGGTGAACAAACGCGTGCTCGCGGTTGGACGCGAAGCCAAGGAGATGCTCGGGCGTACGCCCACCGGCATCGAGGCGGTGCGCCCGCTCAAGGACGGCGTGATCGCCGACTTCGAGAAGACCGAGGAGCTCCTGCGTAAGTTCATCCACAAGGTTTTGCAGAACCGCCGCTTCCTGGTCCGCCCGCGCATCATCGTGAGCGTTCCTTCCGGGATCACCGAAGTGGAGAAGCGCGCCGTGCGCGACTCCGCGGAGAACGCCGGAGCGCGCGAGGTGTATCTGGTGGCGGAGCCGATCGCGGCGGCCATCGGCGTGGGACTGCCGGTGGACAAACCGACCGGCAACATGGTGATCGACATCGGCGGAGGCACCACCGAGATCGCGGTCATCGCGCTCAACGGCATCGTCACCGACACGTCCATCCGCGTCGGCGGCGACAAGATGGACGACGCCATCGTCCAGTACGTCAAGAAGCAGTACAACCTGTTCATCGGCGAGCAGACCGCGGAACAGATCAAGCTCCGCATCGGCAGCGCGTACAAGATGGATGAAGAGATGGAGATGGAGGTCAAGGGACGCGATCTGATCGGGGGCATTCCCAAGACGATCAAGATCAGCTCTACCGAGATCCGCCACACCCTGCAAGAACCGCTCGGCGCGATCGTCGACGCGGTGCGCGAATCGCTGGAGAAGACTCCGCCGGAGCTGGCGAGCGACATCGTCGACCGAGGGATCGTGATGACGGGAGGTGGCTCGCTCCTGCGCGGATTCGCCGACCTGCTCCATCAAGAGACGAATCTTCCGATCCGGGTGGCCGAAGACGCGCTGCTCTGCGTCGTGCTCGGCTCGGGCCGGATCCTCGACAATACGGAACATTACGAAAAGGTCTTGATGACCTGAGGCGCGCAACGGCCCCGATTGCCTCGAGGGGAATGTTGCGTCCAGGATGCCCATGAGCTTTCCCGGAGGAACAGCGCCCCGCCTCCGAACGTGGATCGGTCCCGCGATCGCGGTGCTCGCGTCGCTCGTGCTGCTCCTCGTGCCCGAGCCTGCCCGTATCGCCACCGCGCGCGCGCTCGAGCGCACCGTCTTCGCGCCGTTTCGATTCGCCGTCGGCTGGGGAGAGGCAAGCCTGGCGGTCCAGCTGCAGCTCCACCAGCTCCTCGCGGAGCGCACCGAGACCATGCTGGAACAGGATCGAGTGCGGGAAGTGCGCGAGGAGAACGAGCGATTGCGCCGATTGCTCGGCTTTCAGAGGCGCACCGAAGACGAGCTCATCTCCGGAGCAGTGGTGGCGCGCGATCACGGCCGCCTGGGCGATCTCCTCTGGGTCGAGGTGGCGCCCGGCGCGCGGGTTCCGGCCGGCGCTCCCGCCGTCGTCCCGGATGGATTGATCGGCTGGGCCACCGAACAGAACGGCGAACGGGTGCGCGTGGCCTGCCTGGCCAACCGCGAAGTCACTCTCTCGGTGCTCGATCAGCGCACGCGGGAAGCGGGCATCCTGAGCTGGGTGCCTCCCGCGGTGAATCGGTTGGAACTGCACGACGTCCCGCTCCAGTCCGAATGGAAGGAAGGGGATCGCGTGATCACCTCCGGCCTGGGCACCGTGTTTCCGCGGGGGCTCCTGATCGGATGGGTGGAAGGGTCGGCGCCCGATGCAGCGGGGCGCGGCAAGAAAGTGTTGGTCCGTCCCGCGGCCTCGTCCTCGCAGACCGACGAGCTGTTCTTCCTCGTTCCCGCGCAGCGGAGCGCGGAGCTGGCGAATGACCCGAGCGAGCGGGGTCCGGAGCCCGGATTCGGTGGGAGCGCGGCCACGGTGTCGGCATCGGACGAAGCGCCGGCGCCGCTGCCCGCGTCCGATCTCTATCCGATCGATCCAGTAGTGGAGCAAGGCCGCTCCTCGGAGATGGCGCCGGGCGGGGGAGTGATCCCGGTCCCGTGAGCGCGACGACGGGAGGCGGTGCAGTCTGGAAGGTGTGGTGACCTGTTTCGTGAGATCGCCGTTCGGTGAAGTGGCCGGCGGGGATCGCACGCAGTCGGAGACAGTTTGGTGATCTACATCCTGTGGTCGGTCGCCGGTGACCACGATCCAACGCAGTCGGAGAGCCTTTCGTGATCTACATTCTGCGTTTGGCGGCGGTGGTGTTCCTTCTGCTCGTGATCCAGTCGGTTTGGCTCGCGAAACTCCGGATCGCGGGAATCGCGCCCGATTTGATGCTCGCTCCGATCTTCGTAGTGGCGTTGCAGCGCGGCCGCACGTGGGGGATCTGGACCGCGTTCGCGATCGGACTCCTCCTCGATCTGGAGCAGCCCGCCCGTCTCGGGATCTCTTCGCTCGCGTATATCCTTGCTGTCCTGCTGCTCGACCGCGGAGCGCGCGCGCTCGACCGGAGCAGTCCGATCGTGCTCCTGGTGCTCTTCGGGGT
>CAMPIC010000319.1 GCA_946886185.1 uncultured bacterium | reverse complement strand
GGACTCCATTGCGGTTGGAAAAGCGACTCCTCGGGACCGCCCGCTATCTTGCGCACGTTTTCGAGCCGGTCGCCGACCAGGTCTGCGATCCAGAGCTCCGTCCCGTCCCACGGCATTTGCGGATGATCCCAGGTGGTCCACGCGAGCTTGCGCCCGTCGGGACTGAGTCGAGGGAACGAGTAGAAGTCGTGCCCGGAGGCGAGCACTCGCGGCGCGCGCGAACCGTCCACGGGAACGAGGACGAGCTCGTTGCGCGGTTCGGCGGGCAAGGATGCATCAGCGGGCGCTATCTCTCGCTCCGTCTGGCCTGGGGCGTCGCGCTGCGACTCGTCACCCTGCGACTCGTCACCCTGCGACTCGTCACTCATGTCACTCTTCGTGGACAGGGTGGATGATCCGTCGCCATGTCCGTTCCCATTCCCCGGCACGTTGTGCGTTTCGCGCACGCAGATCACCGCCGAGCGGTCGTGCGTCAGCTCCGGGTCGGCGTAGCGCCACTGTCCCGGCGCGGCGGGCTCCGGCGTGATCGCGGTAAGCGTGCCGCCTTCTTGGTAATAGAGGCGCTCATCGTGCTGCGCGCCGAAGACCATGAGGCCGTTCGAGACCAGGTACTCTCCGCCGCCGTACTCGTGCACGCGATTGCGCACGCTCACTTCGCGCGGAGTTACATCGCGCCGGTCGCCATCGAGAGTACGACGCACCAGCACCGAGCGGCCGCTCTCCGTGGGGCGGTGCTCGAGCCAGTAGAGATCGTCGCCGTCGATGCGCGCCATGGTGAACCCGACTCCACCGCCGGCGGCGATCTCCGGAGTGATCGGCGACTTCCAGCTGCCGTACGGAGCAATGCGAGACCTTTGTGTGGAGCCGAGGTCGGACGACTGCACGCCTCGATCATGTGGACTCGGTGACATCGAAGTTCTCCCAAAGACGGAAACAGTTCAGACGGCATCCTGCGCGGGTAGATCAGACTCATCACCCTGCCAGCGCCGCCATAATACGTTGTATATCAATAGGATACGACGAGTGGTGTTCGCGTCTCGCACCAGAGTCGCCGTCGGGTCCGCCATGCCATCGTCGGCAAGGCGGGCATGCTCGACCTGGATCTTTCCTATGGTCGCAACTACCTCTTCTTCCCGCCGACACCAGGCTTGACCGCGATTTGCTTCATCCATGACGCGATCTGGCGCTCGTCGATCTCGTCGATAGTCTTGAGCTCCACGCCTCGCGTTGCCTTCCCCATCGCCACGGGAGTCACCGGTGGCACCGGCTCGAGCGTCGCGCCGTTGATGAACATCAGCTTCACGTGGCCGGCGAATCCGCCGCACGCGAAGCACCAGCCGTCGCCCACGCCGTAGTAAGACATGCCCCACTTCACCGAGCGCTCCAAGCCGGGAAGCGTTTTGGCCGCGAGCGCATCCACGCGTTCGGCGATACCGCGCTGCGGCTGCGGCAGACTGGCGATGTATGCGAATACCGGCTCGTCGCCGACCGCCGCCTTGGCCGAGCTCGCCTTTCCAGTAACCATCGAATCCGGCAACGACGAGTTCGTCACCGACGACGCCGTTTTGACAGACGCAGCGCGCTTGATTGGCTTCGCGACGGCGGACTTGGAGGGCCCACCTGTCTTTCGTGCCTTCGAGTCGGCGGACTTTGAGTCGGATGTCGGCTTCGAGCCTGAAGGCTTGGTGCCTGTCTTACGAGACGGCATGACGGTCTCCTGTACCTGAAGTATCGGCCGGGCGAGGCAGGTTCTTCGTTCGCGCGATCAACGCAAAATCAGCACGCGTCCGCTCTCGTTCCATCCGCGGCCCGACAAGGAAACGAAATACAACCCCGGAGGCAACCGCCTCCCCTCGTGACGCCCGTTCCATCGGATCTCATGCGGCCCCGCGCTCACCGAGCCGTCGAGGAGCGTGGCGACACGGCGGCCGGCCGCATCATGGATGGACAGGGTGATCGATTCGCTCTGCCCGAGGGAGAAACGGATCGAGGTGCCGTCGTGGAACGGACTGGGCCAGATCCGCTCCAAGGAAGCGATCTGCGCCGATGTCGAGGGAGCCGCCTGGATCGGCCCGAATAGCGTGGTCTCGCCGTTCACCGCGACTTCCTCCAGCCAGTACCTGGCCCCTCCGCGCGGGGCGTCTCGGTCCAGGAATTCATACGCGCCATCCGCGCGGGCTTCGATGAGCGCGTCGACCAGCGCATCTTCCGGACTGGTATCGCCGCGATAGAGTCGAAATCCGGCATGATCGATTGCGCTCGAGACGCCCCAGCGGAGTCGCACGATCGCGCCGTCGCGCTCGGCCTCGAAATAATGGAGGTGCACCGGCACGGGATCGATATCGAACCAGCGCGCGATGTTCGGAGAAGAAAGCTCGCCGGCGATCGAAAACCCTCCACCGACATAGAGCGCGTCCTGGTAGATCCCGAGCTCCTGCACGACTCCGTCCACTCCGGAACCGAGCGCGCTCCAGGCCCCATTGCGATAGCGCGCGAGGAATCGGGCCGACTCCAGATCGACGGTGGGCACCTGGAAGTCGCCTCCCGCGAACAGGGAAGTGCCATGCACGAGCAGGCGATTGACGGTGCCGGTCAAGGAGGGCGCGAACGCGTTCCAGCCGAGGCTGTCCCAGGCCGCGATTCCCGGCGCGGCGGCGCTGTCCGCTTCGGTGAAGAGTCCCGCGGCGAGCAGAGATCCCTCGAATTCTTGCACCGAGAGCACCGGACCGTTCGTGCCCAGGCCGAGAGGGCGCCATTCGTTCTGCGCGAGATGGGCCACGAAATGGAGATCGCCTGCGTTGAAGTCGCCGCCCGCGACGACCGCCGTATCCGCAAATGTGGAAAGCGCGCGGACCCGCCCGGGCAGTCCTGGACCTGCGACCGACCATGTCGTTCCATCGAACGCGGCCACGCGCGATGCGATCACTCCGTTGATGCTCGTGAACTCTCCACCGACCAGCAAACGCGACGGAGTCGAGAGAAGCGCCCAGACGGGATCGTTGGGACCGGTTCCCACGGGCAGCCAGGAGCTTCCGTCCCAACGCGCAAGATTCGCGACCACCAACGAATCGGAATGCTCGAACGAGCCACCGGCATAGAGCGATCCCTGAAAGCTGGCGAGCGCCTGAACCGGCCCGTCGAACCCCGCTCCCAGAGCGCTCCAGCGCGTTCCATCCCACGCAGCCACGCCATTCGCGGTGATCCCATCGGCTCGTTGGAAGGTTCCGCCTACGATGAGGCGTCCTTGATGCACCGCCATCGCCGCCACCGGGCCGTCGATGAGCATGCTGAGCGCGTTCCATTGCGCGTTCCGGAAGCGGGAGATGTAGGGAACCTGCGCTCCGCCCGCTCGCGAGAAGATGCCGCCCGCGATGAGATCGTCTTCGAACGAGATGAGCGTGACGACGCCTCCGTTCATCCCGCTGCTCGTGGAAATCCACTCGGATCCTTCGCCCAATCGCGCCACCGAGTCGGAGACGCGTCCTCCGGCGCGGTGGAACAGCCCGCCCGCGTAGAGCGAGGAATCGGTTGCGGCGAAAGTGAGCACGGGACCGTCCATCCCGACTCCGATCGCACCCCACTGCGACCCGTCCCACCGCGCCACGTAGGGAGCGCTCTGCTCGCCGGCGCGGGTGAAGAAGCCGCCTGCATAGAGCTGTGCCGCGTGCTCGAAGAGCGCATAGACGCGCTCGTTGGTCGTTCCGAACTGGACCCACTGCGCGCCGTCCCACCGCGCGACGTTCGCGAGCGTGTTCGTTCCCGAAACGGTGAACTTGCCGGCCGCGAGGATCGATCCGTCGAACTCGAGGATGTCGTTGACGAAGGGAGTGGCGCCGCCCGTGAATCCGGCGCCGGGTTGGATCCAGTCGGTTCCATTCCACTGCGCGATCCGCAAGGTGGCGGTTTCGCCCGATCGCGTGAAATGTCCGCCCGCGTAGAGCACCGAGTCGATCGTTTCCAGCGTGAGGACGTCCCCATCGAAACCGGCTCCGAGCGGCGCCCAGGTCGTGTCTTGCCAAATCGCGACACGCGCGAGGCCGACTGTTCCCGACGCGGTGAATCGACCCCCGGCAACCAGTTTTCCGTTCCACTCCGCGAGGGCGAAGACCGAACCGTTCAACCCTTCGCCGATCGGCTCCCAGCCTCCGCCGGTCCATCGAGCCACGTGGGAGAGGGGCCGACCGTCCGCGGCGGTAAAATCGCCACCGATCACGAGCGATCCCTGGAAGAGAGTGGAGGCGAGCACCGTGTTGTCGAGCTGCTGGGGGCCGAAACCGTCCCACCAGAACTCATCTCCGGGAACGCCTCCCTGGGGGAGAGGCCGCTCGAACCGGGGCGACGGGTCGGCGGGGAGGCCTGCCGCCGCGCGCTCCTGCAGATATCGCTCGGCCGGAGGAATCGCATCGCTCGCCATGGCGCGGGCGGACAGAGCGAGCCCGAGACCCACGATCAGAACCCACCCTCGTTTCCCGCAGCTCCGCAAATCCGCCGACTCCATCCATGCTCCTGACGGGGCGTTGTCATTCTCGGGCGCAACCGCTCGCCCGCCAGGGCGGATCTGGACTCGAT
>CAMPIC010000318.1 GCA_946886185.1 uncultured bacterium | reverse complement strand
TCAATGGCGCTGGCAAGACCACGACGTTCAAGATCCTGCTCGGGCTGCTCCGGGCCGATGCGGGCCACGGTTGGCTCCTGGGTGCGCCGCTCGGCGATCGTCAGGCGCGCCGCAAGCTCGGGTTCCTGCCGGAGCTGCCGGCCTACTACCCGCATCTGACCGGGCGTGAAGTGCTCCGATTCGCGCGCGATCTCTCCGGAGTGCCGCGTGACGACGCCGCGGACGCCAGGCTGCTCGATGAGCTCGGCGTCGGGGCCGCCTATCATCGGCGAATCAAACGGCTCTCCAAAGGCCAGCTGCAGCGGGTCGGGCTCGCGCAGTGTCTCGTGCACGAGCCGGAGCTGCTCGTCCTGGATGAGCCGATGAGCGGGCTCGATCCGATCGCGCGGGGACTGGTCAAAGAGCGTCTGCGCCGCGAGCGAGCCGCAGGGCGCACGTTGCTCCTCAGCACTCATGTGCTGGCCGACGTGGAAAATCTGGTCGACCGCGTCGGGCTCCTTTCGAACGGGCAGCTCGCCCTGGAAGAAGAGGCGGACTTGCTACTCGCCGCGAGCGTGCGCGAAGTCATGATCACCGGTGAAGGCACCCTTCCCGTCGATCTCCTCCACGGAGTCGCGGGAACGCAGCGCGCTCTGCCGACCGGCGCCTGGTCCATATCGCTCCAGGATCCCGGACCACTGCAGGTGGATGGATGTCTCCGGCAGATCCTGCGCGCGGGAGCGACGATTCACGGCCTCGAGACCAAGCGAGACGATCTGGAGTGCGTATTCCTGGAACGCCTGCGCGAGAAGGAGCGAGCATGAACTCGGTGAATGTGCCCGCGGAGAACATGGGGCAACGAGTCGAAAGCATGAACCCCGTGCATGGGCCGGCGGAGAACGCGTGCGAGAAGGAGCGGGCATGAATCCGGTCCAGGCGATGGCGCTGAACACGTTCAAGGAAGCGCTGCGCGACAAGGTGTTCTATCTGCTCCTCGGATTCGGAGCGTTCCTCTTCGGCGCGGCGCGGCTGCTCGCGCCGCTGGCGCTGGGAGAAGAACGCCGCATCACGCTAGATCTCGGACTGGCGGGGGTCTCGCTCTTCGGATGTCTGATCACCATCTTCGTGGGACATCAGCTGATCTTTCGCGAAGTCGAGCGCAAGACTCTCTACTTCCTCTTCTCGCGCCCCATCCACCGCGCGCACTTCATCTGGGGAAAGTATCTGGGGCTGATCTCGGTCCTCGCGGTCTCGGTGGCCACGATGGGTCTTACCCTGGCTGCGGTGCTCCTGCTTTCGGGATTTCGCGTGGATCTGGCCGTCGTGCAAGCGCTCGGCTGGTCGTTTCTCGGTCTGGCGATCCTCGCCGCGGTCGCGGTCCTGATCGCGGCCTTCACCACTCCGGTGCTCGCCGGTCTGTTCACTCTCGCCGCCTATCTGGTCGGGCAGGGGAGCGGTGATCTTCTCCTGCTGCTCGATCGGGTCAGCTCGCCCGCGTCGGCGATGCTGGTGCGAGGGCTCGGCTGGCTCGTGCCGCGGCTCGACCTCTACTCGGAGATGTTGCCCGTGTTGGAAGGCAGCGGATGGAGTGCTGGACAGATGGCGTGGGGTGCGCTCTATGCCGTGGTCTATGCAGGAGCGTGTCTGTGCCTCGCGACAGTCATCTTGCAACGACGGGAGTTCACGTTGTGAAACGCCGCGCGCCGACATCGAGTCCGCAGCAGACGCGACATCCGCAGCAAACTCCGTATCTGCAGAAGACGTCGCATCCGCAGCAAACTCCGTATCTGCAGAAGACGTCGCATCCTGAACCAACCTGGCACCCGCAGCAATCGCCGCATCTGAGCGCAACGCCACGTTCGAGACGCTGGCCGACCGGGCTGACCGTGAGCGCGTCCCTTGGCGCTGTCCTTCTGTGCGCCGCTGCGCCCGCGGGAACGGAGCTCCAAACACGAACCCGCGCCGGAGCCGATCCGACCGAGCTCGCTCTCTTTCCGACCGGCGCCTGGATCCGCCCGCTCACTTGTGGATTCAACGAGCTCGTCGCCGACGCGGTCTGGCTGCGCGCGCTGCAGTATTACGGAGAGCATCGCGCTTCCGATCAGCGCTATCCCTATCTCGAGACGCTGTTCCAGACGCTCACCGATCTCGATCCCCGATTCGTCAACGCCTACATCTTCGGAGCGCTCACTCTCGCCGAGGATGAAGGGCAACTGGACCGCGGGCTCGCGCTGCTCCAGCGGGGCATGGCGGCAAATCCGGAGAGCTGGTGGCTCGTGTTCGAGTATGGATTCCTCCAGTACATCCATGGCGACGATCCCGCCCGAGCCGGGTATTGGCTGGCCCGCGCCGCGCGGATGGACGGATCGCCCACTTGGGTGCAGCGGCTTGCGGCGTATGCTTCCGCGAAGTCCGGGGATCGCGAGACCGCGCTGGCGCTCTGGATCGAGGTCTATCACAACAGCGACAACGACGAGATCCGCCGCATCGCCCGCGAGTATCTCGAACGATTGGGTCAGCCCGATTTCTCACGCCCCGCGGGAGACAGCAGCGACGCGTCTGAAGTGCCGGCTTCCGAACTCGACGCGTCTGAAGTGCCGGCTTCCGAACTCGACGCGTCCGAGGTGCCGGCTTTCGAACTCGACGCGTCTGAAGTGCCGGCTTCCGAACTCGACGCGTCCGAGGCGGCGCCGTCCGGAAGCGTATCACCGCAATCGAGAGCGAGGAGCTGAACGATGTCGTGGTTGCCTCGCGAGCCGTTCTTGATCGCCGTCGTCGCGTTTCTGGGACTCTGTCTCGGGAGTTTCCTCAACGTCGTCGTGTACCGCCTCCCGCGCGATCTCTCGATCGTCAAACCTCGCTCGCGTTGCGGAAGCTGCCTGCATCCGGTCCGTCCCTGGGACAACATCCCGGTGCTGAGCTGGATCCTGCTCGGTGGAAAGTGTCGCGACTGCAAAGCTCGGATCTCTCCTCGCTATCCGGCGATCGAACTGCTCGGGGGGATCTTCGCGCTCATCGCGGCTTTCGGTTTCTCCCGCCCGATCGAGAGCCTCGCGGCAGGTTGGATGCTGTTCGGTCTCCTCGCGGTGTTCTTCATCGATCTCGATTGCCGCATCATCCCGAACGAGATCAGCCTGGGAGGCACGCTGCTCGGAGTCGCGATCTCTCCCTGGACGATCGGACTCTGGGAAGCCATCGGCGCCGCGGTTACCGGCTCGGCGGTCCTGTACCTGCTGGGTCAGGCCTATCAGAAGACGCGGGGACGACCCGGAATGGGCCTCGGAGACGTCAAGCTCGCGGCCATGCTGGGGGCGATCCTCGGCTTCTCCGGCCTGCTCCTCACCGTCCTGCTCGCCTCCTTCCTCGGATCCCTCGTCGGGCTGGGGTTGATGGCGAGCCGCAAAGGAAACGGTGCGACGGCGCTTCCCTTCGGCAGTTTCCTCGCGCCCGCGGGCATGGTCGCGTTGCTTTGGGGACCCGCGCTCTGGGACTGGTATATGGGTCTTTTCCCCCCACGAGGGGGTGCCTGAAGCGCGCGCCGAGCGGTTTCACACAAAAGGGTGATCCCGTTCTTGTGAGCGCAGCGAAGTGTAAACCTCTGGCCCTCGCGTCCCGATATTGACCTGGGGAGTCGCCGTGGCCAGTTCTGGTCGCGCGACGCAAGTGGCGAGTGCGGAACGAGGGCGGATTTCACGAGCTCCAGGAGGTTCCGTTGCTGGGTAGGGTGAAGACAGCCGTCGGTTTGGACATCGGGTCCAGCGCGATCAAGATCGTCGAAGTGGAGCAGAGGCGAGAGGGATCTCGCATCGTCAACTATGGGGTGGCCGACCTTCCTCCCGAAGCGATCGTAGAGGGAGAGATCATGGATCGCCAGCTCGTGGTCGAGACGATCCAGAATCTGTTCGAGTCGCGGGAAGTACGCCCGCGGCACGTCAATACCGGCGTCTCCGGGCGCGGCGTGATCGTAAAGAAGATCACGATGGAGAAGCTGCCTCTGGGCGAAGCGCGCGAGGCCGTGCACTGGGAGGCCGAGCAGCACGTCCCGTACGACATCAACGATGTCGCGCTCGACTTCCAGATCCTCGACACCGACGTCGGCCCGAATCAAATGCAGGTTTTGCTCGTGGCCGCCAAGCGGGATCTCATCACCGCGCACGCCGATCTGGTGAGGGAAGCGGGGCTGGTGCCGGCGGTGATCGACGTCAACTCCTTCGCGCTCCAGAACGCGGCGGAGAACAACTACGACTTCCTCAAAGGCGAAGTGATCGCGATGGTGAACGTCGGCGCAGAGCTGACGAACATCAATCTGGTGCAGGGCGGAGTGCCGCTCTACACGCAGGATCTCTCCCTGGGCGGGAACAACTTCGTCGAGGCGCTCCAGAAACGCTACCAGGTGAGCCGCGAGGAAGCGCTCACCGCGCTGCGCGGCAAGGAGCCGAACTCGAGCCTCGACATCGCTCCGGTGGTCAAGACCTACTGCGCCGACCTCGGCGTGGCGCTGGAACGAAGCCTGGTCTACCTCAAGTCCAACGGTGACACGGACCACATCGACCGAATCCTGCTCTCCGGCGGCGGGGCGCGCATTCGGGGGCTGAGCGAGCTGCTCGGCGA
>CAMPIC010000317.1 GCA_946886185.1 uncultured bacterium | reverse complement strand
TCCCAGGAGCCGGTCCCGCTGGGCACGCCGACGGTGAACGCGAAGTAGTAGCCGCCGTCCAGACTGCCGCTGTTCCCGGAGATGTTGCGATGCAGATTGACGCGGACCATCTCTCCCGGGAAGAACGAGCCAGCAGCGACTTCGATGGTGAGCTCGTTTCCGTTCACGGTGGTCGTGAATGCTTGTAAGCCGGACATCACACCCGAGACTCGCGCCGCGATGGGCGGAAGAGTGGGAGTTTCGTCGAACTCGACCACGATCTGCTGCAGGTTGCGATCGACGTCGAGCGCGTATGCGCTCGGAGAGGTGGACACCACTTCGATCGCCTGAGCGGCCGGCGAAATCGCGAGGCACATCCCGAGCGCGAGGAGAGCGCGCGCGCACGGACGCGGGCTCGCCGCAGAATGTCCAGTCGTGAGTGGGTGACGACTCATCGCGGAAGCTCCTTGCTGAGAGTGGATGATCGATGCGATCCCGGCAGGCACGCGTACGAGTGTAGCAAGGGGCATAAAAAAAGCGACGTCAGAAGATGAGGCAAACGCCGCTAGGCGGCTGACCCTCATCCTCTGACGCGCATTCCCGAAAGCCCCGAGGGGTCAAACTTGCGGTTGCGGATCAGAAGAGAGCGCGGTCCATCGCGCCGATCAGAAGATCACGCTGTCCATGAGGAACATATAGTAGTTGTCCATCCCCTCAAAGGGGAGAAGTGTAACTTTCGCATCCGCAGCCTCTTGCAGCGCCGCGGCGACCACCGCGGGGTCGTTCACGGACACTTTGCCCTGCACCGCCTGGATCGCGATCTCGGTCAGCGCCTCGATCCCCATCATTCCCGTAGAGACTGGCCACGTGGCCATCCGCCCCGTGTTTCCTGCGGCCACGACCTTCTCGTGGATCGCGTTTCGAATCGCCTCCATGTCTCCCGCCTGCTCCGCCGAGATGGCAATGCCGAGGGCGCCCGGATACCCGTGAGTGGGCGACGGGCAACACTGCTCCGGCATGATCGCGTGCAGGTCGGCGACGGCGCGGATGAGAGGCTCCTGCATTCCGCAGTTGGTCGAGAAGAAGGCGGTGTCCTGGCCGTACTTTTCCACGACTCGCGGAACGTCTTCGAGGATGAACTTCTGTGCGCCCGGCAGGCCCTGATCGCCGGTCGGGTCGGGGGCGTTCGAGAAGACGAACTCCATTCCGAGCTCGCGGCACTTGCCTTCCATGATCTTCACGCGCCGGCTGATCAGCTCCTGGCTCATGTGACGCGGGAACGAATAATGGACGAACGTCTTCGCTCCCATGTCGTGCGCGATCTGTACGATGGTCTCTCCCCGCTTCAGGTTGTCCGGGATGATGCTGAGATCCGCATACTCCGAGAGCTGATGGGGATCCTCGTGCGGCTCGTACAAGAAGAAGAGGATGTCGGGACGGAGCTCGCCGATCCGCTTCATCGCGGCCATCGAGCCGGGAACGCCCTGGGCAATGACGAGCGCTTTCACCTGGGGATCGGAGGCCAGATTGAGTAGCTGGGTGATCATCGCCTCCTGCTCGGTCATGAAATTGTCCGGATAGGTGACGTGGCGGATGTGGTCCGCTCCGTACCGGCGGGTCATCCGTTCGGCGCCGCGGTACTCGTCCTCTCCCTGGGAGACGGTGCCGGTCATGATCCCGATCTTGAAGTCGAAGGAAGCGTCGTCGCCGCCTGCCGGGGTCGATGCGTTCGCTTGCCCGGAGCTGGCGCTGGACTGGGAATCCTCAGCAACCGCGTCCGAGCTCGACTCGCCCGAGCAGCCTGCCAAGGCCAAGAGCGAGAGCAACCCCAAGCAGGCGCCCAGTGAGCGGCCGTTCGATACACGCATGGGAAAAACCTCCTGTGGTCGATGCCGATTCTCGGACCGATGACGATCGTCCTCGCGCCTCGCCTGCGCGCGGCGGATCCCAGCCTGATCGACACATGCCGAGTGCTCCCCGAGCGTACGGGCGCACCCCTCTCTCGAACAACCCTCAGGTACGGCGCTTCGCCTTCCAGGCGTGCAGGGCGAGAGTCACCGCGATCACCGCATAGACCAGGAACTCGCGGATGTACTCCCCGATCTGCGCTCCTCCCATAGATGCGGGAACGAGCGTCTGGGCGGCCGTCGCCACTACCGAAATCAGGGTGTGAAAGAGGATCGTGCCCAGAATGGCGTGCCAGATATTGGCGCGCACCACCGTCGCGCCTCCCACGAGCAGCGCCGCAATGGCATAGGGCCCTACCTGCTCGTGGCTCTGGTAGGTATTGAACGTCCCCCAGGACGACAAGAAGATGATCTGCCCGATCCCGCCCAGACAGGTGGAGATCATGATCGCCCGCACGCGCGCCCGATCGACTCCGACTCCGGCGATTTCCGCGACGTGCATGTCCTGTCCCACCGTCCGCAAGTCCTGTCCCGACTTGGTACGCAGGTACCACCGGGTCGCGAAGCAGAGCAGGATCGAGACGAGAAACGTCGCGACCGGCAGGTAGATCGGGAAAATCGAGACTTTGAAGGAAGGCCGGATCAGATGATCGAGTCTCTGCCCGGTGCCCACCAGGTTGATGCTGTTGGCCAGTCCCACTCCCCCGTCGAGCAGCAGCTCCTGGTTGCGGAACGGCAGGATCGAACCGGCCATGAGAAGAAAGACCGCCTGATAGATCCCGTTCGCGAAAAAACCGAGGATCAATCCCGTGATCATCTCCCGACCCTTGGCGCGATTGAGGAGCAGCCCGGTCATCCATCCGAAGAGGAGCGAAAGCGGGAGCGAGAACGCCATCGCGAGGAAGAGCGCACCGAGACCCTGCCCGCCCGCGTTCTCGACCAGGATCAGCCCTACCTGGCCGCACATCGCCCCGATCACGATCCCGAAGTTGAGTCCCATCCCCGCGACGACGGGAACGATCAGCGAGAGCACGAGGAAGAGATTGCGCGCGACCCGCGGCACCACATCGGTGAGAAGGAACGGGATCGAGATGTTCGCCCAGAGAATGCCGGTGATGCAGATCACCGCGAAGAGGAGCGGGACCAGGTTCTGCCTGGCGCCGCCGCCCACTCGTGCGATTCCACGCGCCGTCACCATCGCGCCTCCCCCAAGCCGATGCGCATGAGGTCCGCACTCACTCTCCTGGGACAGCCATCCGGTTCCCCGTCCCGCCTGGAGAAGTGACGCGCTGGTGACTCTGCTGCAACAGGCGTGCTGCTCGTCTCGAAGACCAGGCACGCGCTCATGATTCTCTCCTGGTCAACGCGTACAGGATGATCCCATTCGAGATGATCAATCGCGCGATCTCGGGGATGTTGCCCAGCGCCTCGGCGCTCCCTTGCCCTTGCACCAGATCGTTGACCAGCGGCAGCGAAGTGGTTAGCACGGCTTGGAAGAGGAAGGTACCGATGAGGACGTGCGAGATCTTCGCGCTTCGAACCGTCGCGCCACCGATGAGGAGCGCCGCCACCGTGGGGAAGGCCATCAGGAGCGGCGCCTTGTAGAGCTGCACGAATCCGTACGACTGGCTGAAGACGACGATCCCGATCGCGCCCAGCGCGGTGGAGATGGCCACTCCGAGCGTGCGCATTCGCCGAACGTTGATCCCGCTCGCTTCGGCGAAACGAGGATTGGAGCCGGCGGCGCTCAACGCCAACCCGGTCCTCGAACGGAGAAACAGCGCGACGGCGCCGCAGAACAGCAGCCAGACCGCGAGGAGGCCCGTGGGAATCGTCCCCGATCCCAGGGGAATCGCTCCGAATCGATCGAGGATGCCTCGGAAATAGCCGTCGAGCAGCAGCGTCTGCCGGAATCCGCTGCCCCCGATCGCGAACACCATCTCTGGGTTCCGCACCGGAGCGAGCGCCCAGAGGATCGAAGCGCCCGCCACCGCGCCGAATCCCACGTACAGACCGATCATCATTTCCTGGCCGCGGACCGCTTCGAGAAGTCGCGCGTAGGCGATACCCGCGAGCGCGCCCACCGCCGCGCCGATCGCGAGCGCGCCCATCAGGCCGCCGAAGCCGCGCCCGTACAGATCGAGAACGACGACGGTTCCGAAAAGTCCGCACACCATTCCCAAAGGAATCCCGAAGTTGAGCCCCACACCCGCGCGCACGGCAGGGACGAGGGCGAGGACGAGGATGCCGTTCATTCCCGCGCGGGTCAGGCAATCGGCGACGAGCGTGGAGAACGAGAGATCAGTTCCCAGGATGTAAACGATCCAGAGCCCGAACAGGAACGCGGCGAGGATTCCCCGCGTCAGGCCAATGCGGCGCATGAGGGCGCGCCCCTGCTCGATCGCCTGGGTCATGACGGCCGTCTCGACGGTGGTTCGCCGTGCTCCCGATCCGTCCGGCGGCGCGATTCTCCCGCAAAGAGCAAGCCGAACTCGACGTCCGGCGCATCGGGAGCCAGGATGCCGGCGACCCGGCCGCGATCGATGACCGCGATCCGGTCGCTGATGCGCCGGAGCTCCGCGAGCTCGCTCGAGGCGAGCACGATCGTGATCCCCTCCTCGCGATTGCGCTCCACCAGCAGCTGGAGCACGCGATCCTTCGCGCCGACATCGATTCCCCGTGTCGGCTCGGAAACGAAGAGCAG
>CAMPIC010000316.1 GCA_946886185.1 uncultured bacterium | reverse complement strand
GCCCGACATCAGTCGGGAGGAGCGAGCCCAGGTGACCGGCGTGCTCCACAAGGTCGGGATGACGTATGTGGAGGTGCGGGTCCTCCTCGGAATGGAGGATGGCTGCCGCATGGCGGCACCGGCAGTGGCCGATGCCTTCGTCAGCCTGGACAACCCGGAGGACAAGGGCATCCACATGTCCCGGCTGTTCCTGGCCCTGCAGGACACCTTGGACAAGCAGGTCCTGGAACCGGCCACGCTGCGGATCATCCTCGACGAGTTCCTCCGCTCCCATGCCGGCCAGAGCAGCTGCGCCTTCGTCGAGCTTCGCTTCGACTACATGATCCGGCGCGATGCGCTCCTCTCGGATCACACCGGCTGGCGGAACTACCCGGTCACGATCGGGGCTCGGATCCACAAAGGGGTGCTCGAGTTCGAGGCTTCGATCCGCATTCTCTATTCCAGCACTTGTCCCTGTTCGGCGGCGCTCTCCAGGGACCTGACCTACCGCGCGTTCCTCGACCGGTTCGGCGACCGGGGGCCGTTGCGCCGCGACGAAGTCGGCGCTTGGCTGCAGTCGGAGGCGGGGATGCCCGGCACTCCTCACAGTCAGCGCTCGATCGGGACGGTGAAGGTGCGGTTCTCGGAGCCGGAGGCGTTCCCGGGATTCCGCTCGCTCATCGAGCATTTGGAGTCTGCCATCCAGACCAGCGTGCAAGCGGCGGTGAAACGCGAGGACGAGCAGGAGTTCGCGCGCATCAACGCGCAGAATCTGATGTTCTGCGAAGACGCTGCCCGCAGGATGCGCGCGGCCCTCGAGGAGCTCGCGGGGATCGACGACTACTGGGTTCAGGCACGGCACATCGAAAGCCTGCACCCGCATGACGCGGTCGCGGTGGTGACGAAGGGCGTACCAGGCGGTTATCGGGCGTAGCGACGTGGGCTTCTTGAACGTGCACGCGCGGACCGAATTCGACGCCGAGAAGATGAAGAAGATCGGGCTCTTCGCAACCGAGCACATGTTCTGCGACCAGTACTGCCTCGAACCGGGCCAGTCACAGAAACTGCACACGCACGACGCCGCCACCAAGCTGTACTACGTGCTCGACGGAGCAATCGAAGCCACAGTCGGTGAAGAGACGCGCACGCTGCAGGCGGGAGATCTCGCCTTCGCGGAACCAGGCGAGATCCACGGGATCACGAACCGATCCAATGCGCGCGCACGGGTCCTCGTCGTAATGGGCCCGAACCCGAATTTTTAACGAGACACAGATCCGAGTGGGCGACGTTCACTTCCGCTCCGGGAGTGCCACGAAGGGTGCCAACGTCACTCTCGCTCCGGGAGTAGCGCCACCGTGCGGCCAGCCGAGCGTGTCGCAAAGAGGTTCGCCTAGCGGGCGACCCTCGATACCTTCACCTGCACAGCCTCGTCGCCTGCCTGCATCCTGGCGTAATAGATGCCGCTCGGCAGAGGCTCTCCGTTCGCGCCGTCTCCGCTCCAGACCACTTCATGGGTGCCGGGCGAGACGACTCCGTCGAACACGCTCGCGACCTGCCGGCCGGTGACATCGACGATCGCGAGTTCGACGCGCTCTGCGCTCGCGACGGCGAACCGGAGGCGCGTTTCGCCGCTCGACGGGTTGGGATAAGGCGCGTACATCCGAAGTCCGGAGTCGATGACCGTGGGCAGCTCCTCCACGTCGCTCGGTCCGCAGGAGTCGTCGACGATCTGCGTCACGAAACGGAGGCTGTCGGTCGGGATCGTGTAGTCGGTCAACGGACTGGGAGGCAGATCGGAAAGGTGGATGCCGACCATTCCCACGGCACGCGCGCCTTGAGTGGGATTGGTGGCGTGGTTTCCGATCTCGTTCAGCGTCTCGCCGACGAACGCGGTCGAGGTGATCGGCGGGCGAGGTTCCGCGAGCGAGCCGTGGGCGAAGGTGTAAATGGCGGGATTCGGCTTGGGCGCCGGCGCCTGTGACGAAAGGATCACGACCTCGAACTCGTCCAGGAACTCGGGCTCGGCGAGAAGGGCGCGCAGATCATCGAGATCCCAACCGGCGGGGACGTTGGTGATGATGCCGAGTCGGACGCCTCTTTCTTGCAGCTCGCCGACCATCTCCCGAGCTCCCGGACGGACCACGAAGATTCCCGTTCCGGGATTCTCCACCAAGGTGTCGCCCAGATCGAAGAACACGGCCTCGAGACACACGGTCCCCGCGTTCGCAACCGGACTGATGCACAACATCGCGGCAGTCGCGACGCACAGGAATCGCTTCGGAAGTCTGAACAAGTTGTCCTCCTGAAAATCAGCCGCAGGTTCGATCGCTTACGCTACGTAACACCAGCGTCACGGCCCCCTCATCGAACTTGATCCATGAACGTGAACCTCGAACGGGAACCGACTAACGCAGCAGTACCAAGCGCGCCTCGCTCGAGATCTCCCCGACCTGGAGCCGCGCGAAATACACACCGGATCCGAACTCCGCCGCGGTCCAGCTCGCGGTCACCGCGCTGCCGGGCTGGATCGCGCTTGCCCCGGCGATCTCGATTCCTCCGGCGGTGCTCCATTGCTCACCTACGCTGCCGCTGATCGGCGCTCCGACGGAACGTCCCTGCACGTCGTGCACCGTCAGAAGCACCGCATCCCCTGGTCTGGCCGACGTCGGAATCGTGAACCAGAGCTTGGCCGTGCCTTGGAACGGATTGCGTCCCGCGAGCTGGAGCCCGGACCACCCGCGCGACGCATCCGGCGCGGACGCCGTGGACCCGACGACGAGATCGCGAGGCTCGCTCCACGGAGCCGCATGCCCCTCGGCATCCACCGCCTGGACGAGGAAGCTGAACTCGCCCGGAGCATGGTCCTCGAAGAGGTACTCGGGAGAGCTCAGTCCTTCCGCGACGACGGTTTCGGTTTCAAAGAGGTGGGCCGGCTCGAGGTCGTCGATCCACCAGCCCAAGCGGGAGGTGCCTCCATCAGTCTGATAGCGGAATCGCACCCAGATCACTTCGCCGACGTAATCGGCGAGAGAGAACGTGGCCAAGGTCCACGTCGTGCTGGTGCCGGTGATCCCGTTTCCGATATTGCGTCCATTCGGATCGTTGTTCGTGGTGATGCTTCCCGGGATGGGTGTGAAGCTCCGGTTGTCGGTGGAGACTTCGACGTAGCCGTAGTCCCAGTTCGCTTCGATGTCGCGCCAGCTCCAGAAGCGAAGCTCGTCACCGGGGTTCACCAGGTAGCCACGCTTCGAGACCGCGACGTTGTTCAGGCTATTGCCCGTGTTACTCCAGAGACTCCGGGCACCGGAATGCACCCGAACGGGATCCGAGGTCCACCCATCCAGCTCCCAGCGGCTGCTCACATCGCTTTCCAGGTCATCGGCACCGACCGAGTGTGCGGTCGCCTCGATCAGATTCCACCCGACCGCAGGGTTGTCGGGATCCGGATCCGGCTCATCCCACGAGAGCAGGAAGTCAGGACCGACGTTCCCTCCCGCATCGTGGATCGTCGAGATGCCAGGAGACAGAGCGCGATAGGGATCGTCCGCCCACTCGATGAGTGTGAGATTGCCTTCGAGGTTCTCCTGCACGAGCGCCGGTATCCGGCTCTCGGCGGGCCAGAATCCATCCGTCGACCTTCCGATCTCCGTCAGGACCGACAGCATCTTCGGCTTCTCGACCTGCTCTCCGTACATCCAGTCGTTCGCGCCGCCGTTGACCTCGTACAGCACTTCCCAGGTCGTGCCGGAGACATAGCCGTTGTTCGACCGCCGCATGCGTCCGAGCGCGAGCAGCTCGTCGTAGTCCTCGTTGTGCAGGGCATCGTATCCCCAGGCGAAGATCTCGAGATTGCCGTACGCGTGGAGATTGACGGCGGTGCGGAAGTTGCGCGAGTTGACGAACTGGCAGACCGCCGATATTTCCGGCTCGCTGAACGGTTCTGCTCCTCGATAAACCTCGCTGCTCGGGCTGCCGCTCGAACCGGATTCGTCATATCCCCAGCGGTACCCGAAGTTGCGATTGAGGTCGACGCCGAACTGGCCACCGCCGCTGTTCCGGCGATTCTTGCGCCACAATCCACCACCTTGCGGCGCGATCTGCCGGTTGTACTCCACGCCGTCCGGATTGGTGAACGGCAGCAGGTAGATCTCGCGGGTGTTCAGGATCTCCGTGACGCGGGGATCCACGCCGTATCCCTGCAGCAGGTGCTCGCATAGGCCGTAAAGCACCTCGAATGTGATCACCTCGCGCGCATGGATGTACGCGTTGAAGAAGATTTCCGGCTCGTCCTCATCGATGTCGGGGTTGTCAGAGATTTTGTACACCCACATATCGAGGCCGTTGATGGTCGTCCCGATGGAGAACTTGGGCGTGATGAGCCCCGGGTACGACGCAACCAGAGCGTCCATCGCCGCGATCCCTTCCGGATACGTGTGGTACTCCCCGAAGTCGCCGCCTCCCAGCAGGCGCGATTGGTAAAACGCGACGAGATCGTCGTGCACGATCTCGACCTGGAACCCGGCCTGCGCGAGCGCGGCAGCACGCCCCTCCTCCGCCACGAACTCGACCGCGTTCCCCACGATGGAGGTTCCGCATGAGCTCAGTTCGGGAG
>CAMPIC010000315.1 GCA_946886185.1 uncultured bacterium | reverse complement strand
GAGGGTTCGACTGTGAGCTGACCCGTCAAGGATTCACGCGGCTCGGCCACCTGCTGAAACGAGATCGGATAGCCTCGGTCCCGGTCATGATCCGAACTCTGCAAAGCGGTCAGAGCTTTCCGAGTTTGAGAGAGCCAAGTTCCCAGATCGGACTCGAGCTCGCGGACTTCCTCTTCCAAGGTCTGTCCGCTTTCGATCACACGCTTCACGGCCTTTTTCATCACGGTGATCCGTCGTAGCCGCTTCTCGATCGCCTTCTCCATGCCGGAGACGAGGGCAACGTCCGCGTCGCTTGCTTGTTCGCGCTGTCGGATTGCAAGCGCCATGGCAAGCTCTACGGCGCACCGAAGCCGGATATCGGACGCGGGGTCGGCGTCGTCCCACGTTACGATCACGTCGCGCCCGCAGCGGGCAAACTCCGGAAAGTTGGAAGGAGCATGGGACTGCGCGAGCACCAGGACGCCCACGCACGCGTCGCGATTCTCCCGGGCGCCTTCCAGTTCTTCGAGCGCCTTCGACACGGAGTAGGCACTGTCTTGCTTTGCTTCGAACACGATGCGAGCGCCCGGAAAAGCAGTCTCTTGTCCGAAGGTGACGACTGCATCGCCGATCTTGCGACGCGTTACCGCGCCGGTGGTGGTTCCCGTTGCTTCCACCGTGTACTGTCCGGGTGGGACGATCCTGTGGAGCATTTCGACGACCGCGTCCTCGAACTCACGTCCTCCCTGTGGAGTTCGCCGATTGGTTTCGCGACGCGACTCCAGTTTTTGAAGCGCCGTCCGAACCTCCGCCTCGAATCGGGAACGCTGCACTTCGGCTGCCTCCAGCCGTTCTCGGAGCTCGCCCGCATGTGTTTCCAGCAACCGGGTTACCGAGAGGCGAATGGCTGCCATCGGGGAGTCCGTCGACTCCGGGTTGATTGCGGAAAGCAGGCGCTGGTTGTGTTCTGCGACGCCGCGTAGGAGCCTGCTGAGCGGTGAGGTTTCGTCGTTCGCATCGAGTGACTTGATCGCAGAATCGAACTGCCGGTTTCTGTCCCGGTTGTCTCTTTCCTGTGCCTCGCGAAGATCGACGAGCATCCGTTGGATGGCACTGCCTTCCACACGGGGATCGAGCTGGTCGAGGAGCCTCTGGCGTTGCAG
This sequence comes from uncultured bacterium, assembly GCA_946886185.1. Next base: position 3,455 of record CAMPIC010000315.1, on the reverse strand, counting down.
GTCGAGCACGCTTTCAATCTGCTTCTCCAGATTCGAGAGAAACCCCTGAGAATCGGTGGGGCTGAGCAGCTTGAACAACGGACTGTTTTCCCCGACTTGTTGCGCGAGCGATCGAGCGAGCGTGCTCCCTTCTCCCGACAGGTGCGATCGCAGGAGTCGAGCGAGCTCGCCGTCGTCTTTGAGAAGCGAGTCGAGCCGCTGGGGCAGCTTGCCGTCGCGAGAGTCGAAGTAGGTTTCGAGAAGCGACGCAACTTCCCGCTTCTGCTCGTTCGTGTGCTTGGATAACGCCGTTTCCAGGTCCTGGAGCATCTCAGTCGCGACGTCGTCGAGCTTCGCGGTCTCCATCTGGGCGTGGGCCGATGAGAGCGCGCCCAGCCCGACTCTCCAGATGTCCTGCGCCACGGAATCGAGATCGCCTCGGAATGTCTCGAAGAACCCGACCGATTGCGGACGGCGATCCTCGATCGATGCATGGATAATCCCGTCCGCGACTTCGACCCGGCCTTGGAGCTCTTGAGTATTGGAAGTTGTTGTCATGCGCCGTGCTTTGCAGACTTCATGCCAGCTTTAAGCAGGAATTGGAACGCACTACGGAGTAATAAGATACGGCTACATGGCCTTGTTCCAAGCACTGGCGGTGGCGGCCAACAAGTAAGAATTCCTGTGAATAACATAAAAAAGCATGTAGTCTGCTGGCATGAAGAACGGCATGAAGCAGGTCCTGCTTGCGTGGATCGGCCAAGCGGATCTCGATGGGCCGAACGGCAGCCGTGGCGCCGGTCCGATCGCGCAGGCGCTCGACTCGTTCGAGTTCGATGAGGCCCGGCTTCTCTGCAACTACGGCGACTACGAGCCGTTTGCCGAGTGGCTTCAGGCGCGGACCAAGACGCCGTTCCACATCCAGGTCGTGAGCCTCAGCAGCCCCACCGAGTACTCGCAGATCTACAAGGCTGCCGTTCACGCCTGCGCGGAAGTACTCGAAGGATGCCGCGGCGACGCTGCGCTTACCTTCCATCTCAGCCCGGGCACCCCCGCGATGCAGGCAATGTGGATCCTCATCGGGAGCGCTCGTTACCGCGGGCGATTCCTCGAGACCTCGCGCGAGCGTGGACCTCGCGTCGTCGAAATTCCCTTCGAGATTTCCGCCGAGTTCCTTCCCGATCTGCTCAAGCCATCCGATCGGAAACTCGCGTTCTTGAGCGATGCCAGGCCGCCCGAGCATCCCGCCTTTGCCGAGGTTCTTTGCCGAAGCCGAGCGATGAGTCGTGTGGTCGAGAAGGCGCAGCAGGTGGCAATGCGGCGTGTTCCTGTCTTGATCGAAGGGGAGACCGGCACGGGCAAGGAACTGTTGGCTCGAGCCATTCACGAAGCAAGTCCGCGCCGGGAGGGCCCGTTCATCACAGTCAACTGCGGCGCCCTCCCCGCGGATCTGATCGAAGCGGAGCTGTTCGGGCACGAGAAGGGAGCGTTCACGGGCGCCGCCGGCAGTCGGACCGGATATTTCGAATGTAGCGATGGCGGCACACTCTTCCTCGACGAGATCGGAGAGCTCCCGCTGTCCGCTCAGGTGAAGATCCTTCGATGCTTGCAGGAAGAGCAGGTGACCCGACTCGGATCGACCGAGCCGATCGATCTCGATCTCCGGGTGATCGCGGCCACGAATCGATCGCTCATCCTGGAAACGCAGGAAGGCCGGTTTCGGGAAGACCTGTTCTACCGGCTGGCGGTCGCCCTGCTGAAGCTGCCTCCACTACGAGAGCGCGAAGGTGACATTGGTCTTCTCCTGGACCGTTTGCTCGGATCGATCAATCGCGAGATGGCCGAGGACGGCGCGTTCAAACCACGGAGGCTTTCCGCGGGAGCGCGGAACGTGTTCCTGAACCACTCCTGGCCGGGGAATGTGCGCGAGCTGCTCAACACGCTTCGCCGCGCGGTCGTATGGAGCACCGAAGAAGTCATCGGGAAAGCCGAGGCGAGAGAAGCTTTGATGCTCTCCGTGGTGCCGGCAAAGGAATCGATCTTGGGCCGCGCGCTGGGAGACGGCTTCAGCATCCAGGACACGATCGCCGAGGTCGCCCGCCACTACTTGGAACGAGCGATGGCGGACGCGGATGGAAACAAAACCCGGGCCGCGGAGTTGGTGGGCCTGAACAGCTACCAGACTCTCACTGGCTGGCTGGAACGGTACGAGGTCGATGCAGTTCGCGAGGCGTAACAACTTCGAAAGCCCACTTGCGACGGCCTACAGAATGCAAGCACGACCCCGGCTTCACCGAGGCAGAGCGACTTATCGGCAGACACGACTCCACCGAGGCGAATGATTGGATTGACCATTGGCCCGGGACGGTCCATCGCCTAAAGTAGCCCCCACTTTCCGTGCCGCATTCGGGTGAGTGAGCGACATCGGGAAGATTCGACCACGCAACCACTCCGCCACAGGGTTCGATGAAGCTCGAAGAACTGACCTCAGACGCTGCGATTCGGGGGATCTTGCCCGACGCCGTGGTGAACGTCGTGAGCGTCCAATGGCACGGCTCCGATGCTTTGACTCTGATCTACCGCGACCCGGCCGGTAAGGTCGCCGACGAGATCCTCTACCGGCACGACGAAGCGCGGCTCGAGCTGGTGGAGGCTGGACGGCCCTGGAGCTTCGATGGCGACGGCGCGCTTTTCCGTCTCGTCTCCGAAGCGCACCGCATCCGCCTCGCACATCTCTTCGACCCCGTGCTCGCCGTCCACACTTCACTGGTCGACCCGCTTCCGCACCAGATCACGGCCGTCTATGAATCAATGCTCCCCAGACAGCCGTTGCGGTTCCTGCTGGCAGACGATCCGGGAGCGGGAAAGACGATCATGGCTGGCCTCCTCATCAAGGAGCTCATCGCGCGGGGCGATCTCAAGCGCTGCCTGATCGTCTGTCCGGGCAGCTTGGTCGAGCAGTGGCAGGACGAGCTCCACCGGCGGTTCCATCTCCCATTCGAGATCCTGACCAACGACAAGCTCGAAGCGGCACGCACGGGAAACTGGTTCTTCGAGAACGATCTCGCGATCGCGCGCCTCGACAAGCTCTCCCGAAACGAAGAGGTCCAGGCGAAGCTGACCGCGCCGGACTGCCATTACGACCTCATCGTCTGTGACGAGGCGCACAAGCTTTCCGCGACCTTCTTCGGCGGGGAGATCAAGTACACCCAGCGCTACCGATTGGGCCAGCTCCTTTCGGGGATCACGCGCCATTTCCTTCTCATGACCGCGACTCCGCACAATGGAAAGGAAGAGGACTTCCAACTCTTCCTCGCGCTGCTCGATGGTGATCGTTTCGAAGGACGATTCCGGGACGGCGTGCATCAGGTGGAAGTGTCGGATCTGATGCGCCGGATGGTGAAAGAGAACCTCCTCAAGTTCGACGGACGGCCTCTCTTTCCCGAACGAATCGCCTACACGGCGCCTTACAAGCT
>CAMPIC010000314.1 GCA_946886185.1 uncultured bacterium | reverse complement strand
GTCCGGGACGTGATGCGGGTCCACCGGCCCCTGGCCCGCCGTCAGAATCATCCGCTCCACCGCGTTACGCAGCTCGCGCACGTTGTTGCGCGACCAGTCGTGCTGCGCCAGGAGAGAGATCGCTTCCGGCGCGATCTGCTGCGCTTTCCAACCGAACTTCTCGTAGATCCTGGCGGCCAGAGTCTCCACGAGAATCGGAATGTCGCTCAGCCGCTCCCGCAACGCCGGCACCTGCAGGACATGGACGTTGAGCCGATAGAGCAGGTCCTCTCGAAACAGTCCCGCGGCCGCGCGCGCCTCGAGATCACGATGGCTGGCGGCGAGGACCCGCGCGTCGACCGGAATCTCTCGGGTCGATCCCAGGCGCATGATCTTCTGCTCCTCGAGCGCGCGGAGCATCTTGGCCTGGGCCGCCAGAGGCAGCTCCGCCACCTCGTCGAGGAACAAGGTTCCGGAGGCCGCGGACTCGAACGCTCCCTTGCGCGCCCGGTCCGCGCCGGTGAACGCGCCTCGCTCGTGTCCGAACAGCTCGCTCTCGATCAGGTTCTCCGGGAGCGCCGCGCAATTGAGCGCGACGTACGGCCCTTCCCGCCGCAGACTGGTCCGGTGCAGCTCGCGCGCGACCAGCTCCTTGCCCGTGCCGCTCTCGCCCGAGATCAGGACCGGACTCGGAATGTCCGCCAGGCGACCGATCTGCTCTCGCAGAGCGCGCATGGAGGGGCTCTCTCCCACCAGCGGGGTGTCCAGTCCCGCTCGATGCCGGAGCGCGCGGACCTCTCCCGCGAGCCGGCCTCGCTCCAGGGCGTTCTGAATCTCGCGAACGACTCGCTCGGTCGGCTCCGACTTGTCGATGAATCCATAAGCGCCCATGCGGACCGCGCGCACGCATCGATCGAAGTTTCCTGTGCCGGTGTAGACGATCACCGGCACCGAGCTGCCGCTTCGCCGGAGCGCGTCGAGCACATCGAACCCGTCCAATCCAGGCATCTCGAGATCGAGCACGAGGCAATCCACGGTCTCTTGCCGGAGCGTCTCCAGCGCCTCTTCCCCGCTCGCCGCGACCAGGGTGCGGAATCCACCGAGTCGGGCGAGGTCGTACGCATACTGCTCGCGAAGCGCGGCCAGGTCGTCGACGATCAGCACGGTGTTCATCGCGCGCCTCCAGCGGGGAGCATCTCCGGCGCGACAGGCAGGATCACACGAAAGGTGCTGCCCTTCCCCGGCTCCGACTCGATCCGGAGGGCGCCGTCGAAATCGGCAACGAGGCGCTTCACGATGCTCAGCCCGAGCCCCGTTCCGGACGGTTTGGTGGTGTAGAAGTGTTGAAAGATCCGTGCTCGTTCTTCCGTGGAGAGTCCCGGGCCGGTGTCGGTGACCGCGATCGCGACTGCCGTAGATCCGTCGAACGGGCTGGCAACCCCTTCCAGCAAAGCGCTTGAAATCGTGACGATGCCCGTGTGCCCCACCGCATCGACCGCGTTGCGCGCCAGGTTCTCGACGATCCGGCGCAAACCGAGCGGATCGGCGAGCACCGCGGGCAGTCCGTTCGCCAGCCGCAGACGAAGCTCGACGCCGGGAATCGCGGGCAGCGCCTCCCCGATCCGGCGGAGCGTGTCATTGACGTCGATCCGGCGGCGCTCCAAGCGCGGCGTCAAACGCGCGAAATTCGCCGCGAGCTCTTCGAGATAGGCCAGGCTCGACTCCAGAGTGGAGCTGCGTTCCCGGAACACGCGCGCGAGGCTCGCCGGGTCGGACTGCTCGATCTCGGAAAGATGCCGCACCACGTTGCGAATCGGGGTCACTCCATTCTTCACGTCGTGATGCACCTGTCGGGCCAGCTCCCCCAGCGTGGCCCGGCGCTCCGCATCCTGGAGTTGGACTGCGGATTCCTGCAGTCGGTCCACCATGCCTCCCACGAAACGCGTCAGCTCGCCGACTTCGTCTCGCCGATCGCTCTCGAAGCGAACTCGATACCTGCGCAGATGGACTCGCGTCGTCTTCTCCGCGAGATCCCTGAGCGGCTGGCTTACCCAAACGGATGCGGCCAGTGCGAGAGCGCCCGCGCCGAGCGCTGCCAGGATCAGATACCCGGTGAACCAGCGGTCGATTCCATGGAGCGCCTCGGAAGCGGGGTCGAGCGTGCGCCAGATCTCGATCGAGGCTTCGCGCGCGTCACCCGTCCCCTGATCGAGGAACGGGAGCGCGATCGTTCCGACCCGCCGACCCGGCATGCCGGCTGCTTCGACGCCCGGCAATTGCAGGCGGACCTGCAGATGTCCCCCCGCTCCCGACCTCCACGAGATCGGATCCGTGGAGACCCCACCGACCCAGGTATAGCGCTCTCCCCCGATCTCCATCTCGATCTCGGTCGCGAGCGCGAGTCCTGTGCCGAGAGGCGTCCTGAATTCCACCAATGCCGGACCCGGCTGCTTCCGGAGCCCGTCAGAGAGCGAGGAGTCGACCCGCCCGTAGTCGTTGCGGAACTGTCCGGAGCTCAGGATGCGGCCGGAGTCGTCGTGGAGCTGAAGTAGCGTCAACCCGGTGAGCGCCAAGACTTGCGGCGCGTAGTCGACCAGGTATTCGGTCGGGGACCGATCGAGGAGCGCGGAGCGAAGCTCGTTGTCATCGAGCGCGAGCATCCTGATCGCCGAGAGGCGTGCCGTGAGCGTCTCGGCCGATTCGGCCACTCCCATCTCGATCGCATGCGTGAGCGTGGCGAGGTTGGATCGATCGAGCTCTGCGATGTGCGCGGCAGTTTCGCGCCGGAGACCCAATGCGACCAGCGCGAAGGGCAGGAGCGCGATCAGGAGCGAAACGGAGAAGACGCGGCTGCGCAGGCTCACGGAAGCGCGGCTCCCCGTATCCACCCCGCGCGTTGAAAGTGCGGGAGGGCGGCGCCGTCGATGCGGATTCCCGCCAATCCCGGCCGGCTCACGATGCTCGCGCCCACGCGCAAAACCGGCACGACCGCTCCCGACTCGATCAGGAAGCGCTCCAGCTCCCCCGGCTCGGCGACGCCGGCGTGGAGCCGCCCGGGATCCCAGCCGGCGAGCAGCCACGGAGCACGCATCACCAGATCGGATGGAGCCGCGCAGGTCGCTTCCAGCTCGAGCGGAATCGCGATCACGAAGACGAGCGCACGTCCCGCGCTCAAGGCTGCCTCGAACGGAAGCGGTCCCACCGGCTTGGTGGCGATCGGCTTGCCCAACGCCGCGGAAGCGCGCGATGCGATGCGCTCGGCGATGCGGGTCGCGTCCGGATCGTCCGCGAGCGCCATCACCACCGCTTCCGGAGGCAGAGGAACCTCCCCTCCCCGCTCCGGTAGCGCGCTCCATGGGAGAGCCAGCGGTCCGCACGGCAGGCCCGACCATCCGAGATCCGTGCACGGTTCCGCTTCCGACTCTGCGACCACCGCGGCGATGTCGACGCGATCGAGAGAAAGAGAAAGCGGATCGGCCAGGAGCACGACGTAGCGGCGAGACCACGGAAGCCTCTGCACCTGCATCCCACGGGTGGCGAGGAAGGAGACCGCTTTTCGGTTCCACACCCGGCGGACGAAAGGCGCGGCCATGTCGAGATCCCGCGGATCCGAACCGGGGCGCGGTTGAAAGGCGATCCGCGCGGAGCGATCGGCTGAAACCACCGGGCTCGCGTACTCATTCGGCTCGCATTGCACGAGATCTCCGCGCGACTGCGCGACGCGAAATGTTCCGGTGCCGACCGGCCACGCCTCGCCGGGTCGAGTGGACGCCACGCCGAGCGCGGAGTGAGCCAGGAGGCGCGGGAGATCGGGCATCGGATCGTCGAGGGAGATCTGGATCCGCCTGCTGTCGATGGCGATGACCCGCGAAGGATCGATCCAGCACCAAGGCGCGCGCGCGGTCGCGGCCCGCAGCGCCGAAGTGCGCCACGAGAAGAGCACGTCCTCGGAGCGCATGGCCGATCCGTCCCAGAATCGCCGCGGTTCCAAGGTGATGGTCCAGGTGCGCTTCTCCGCATCCGAGTCCCACCGATCCGCGAGCCGGCCCCGGAGCTCTCCATCGCAGTCGATCTCGGTCAGCGTCTCGTAGAGATTGCGAAAGAGGATCGCTTCGGCATCGTTGCCCGGCATGGGAGCGTGGATCGGCTCGACCGCATCGGCGAGCTGCACGATGATCTCGCCCGCCTCCGGAGGCCCCGACGGAGGAGCCGAGAGGAAGCAGTCCGCGGCGGTCGGGGTGGAACGCGTGCGCGCACATCCGATCCCGGCGGCCAGCGCGATCGCGGGAACGAGACGTCCAGCCCACATCCGAGCCGTTTGATGCCACGACATGGCCGGTCTCGATCCGAAGCGCATGAGGCCACGATCTCAGAACCGATCGATCGACACAACAGCGCGCCGGTTCGTAGTATCCACGTATGTCCGCGCAGGCCGATCGATATCGATCTCTGGAGAACGGGCCGGAGGCCGAAGCGCGCATCCGCGGCTCCCGGTTCCTCGGACGTGCCTTTCGCATCTCCACTCTCGAAGAGGGAACGGTCGCGATCACGGCCATTCGGCGCGCCTATCACGACGCGACGCACCATTGCTGGGCGGTTCGACTCGGTCCTCCGGAAAGTCCCTTCGAGCGCAGC
>CAMPIC010000313.1 GCA_946886185.1 uncultured bacterium | reverse complement strand
GGCGATGGAAGGCGGGAGGATCGTCCAGCGGATCCGGCTGCCATTGCGGTTCCAGCAGCAAGAGCTGGTGGATCGCGATCCGGGCGCGATCTTCATCATCCTTGGCGATGTAGCACAGACCGAGGATCCGATACGCGTCGCCGCGCCGTTCCTTCTCGATCCCGTGGTTGCGCAAGCATTCATCGAGAGCGGCGATCGCTCTGTCGAATCGACCCTCCTGGTAGGAGCGCAAGGATTGCTCGACGACGGACGCGCAGTCACTCATCTGAGCGTGCGCGAGCGAAGAGAACCCGGTCAGATGAAAGAGCAGAATCCCGGCGATGCACGCGGTGGTGGCGCGCCTTCCGCGATCAGGAGATGATTCACACTGAAGAACGCTCACTCGCCCGTGCCTCCTCATGCGTTCGACCGCCGATCACTGCGGACGTAGCACGACCTGGATCGGATCCTCGATCGGCCCATATACGCCGATCCGCATGGCCGCCGCCTCGTATCCCGGCCGGCGCACTTCGATCGAATGCTCGCCCATCCGAAGCCGGATCTCCTTGGGAGTGGTTGCTCCGGTCGCGCGGCCGTCCACAATGATTTCGCCCATCAGATACGATCCGTCGGCTCCTTGCGATGTTACGACGACCGGGACTTCTCGCGTGAAGTCTATCTCGACGCGGCGCGACTGCCCCGCGCGCACCTCGACGCGCTTCTCCCAGGTGCCGAGATCGGGATGGAGGACGCGAATCCTGCGCGTGCCCGGCTCGACTCCGAACGACTCGGAGCGAACCTCCGCGTCGCTCATACGCGTTCCATCGATCCAGACTCGTCCCCAGGGACGGATCTCGATCGAGACCGTGCTGAGGTTGCGCGGGTCCCCGCTGGAGCTTTCCGGATCTAGTCGACCTTTCCGTGGATCTGATGCGGCCTCGTTCTGCGCATCCTCGGTTTGCGCATCCTCGTTCCGCCCGTCTCCGGACGGCGCCGGGTCTGGGACCCGAGGTTTTCGGAGGGACAGCGCGATCTGGTACGACTCGCCGGCGGCGACCTGAAGCGTCGACTCCACTTCCGCGAATCCTTCGAGTATGGCGCGCACGCGCACGCTCCCCGCGGCGTGCGTCGTGCCTTCGATCGGAGCCAGTCCCACCTCCCGTCCGTCGAGGAAAATGGCGGCGCCGGACGGCTGCGTGGTCACGGAGATCGATGCATCGGGGTGATCTGTCCCGGGGAGAAGCGCGCGAAGCGCTACGGCCGCGACGGCCACGAGAACCACGGCAACGGCTGCGAGGAGAGCTCCGCGCGGCCCTTTCTTCGAGTCGACCTGTCGAGTCCGGACGCGACTTTCGCGCTCGGCTTCTTCTGTCCGCGCCGTCTCGACGCGTTCGTCGCGCTCAGCCGTTTTCGTCCGCTCCGGCACGACGTCGGGCTGGGAGGTTTCCGTTCGATCTCTGTCGTCAGAGTAGACCGAGTCTGACGCGGCGACCCCATGCGCCTGACCGGCGAGAGTTCCGGGACGATCGAACCGGATCGTGCCCTCGTCTCCCGTCAGGATCGCATCCAGGGCTCGGACCGCGGCGTGTGCGTCGGGAAATCGGTCGGCCGGCTTTTTCGCCATGCAGGTCGAAAGGAACCGAACCAAGGAGGGAGAAAGGGCCGGGTTGAAGCGATCCGCGGGCGGGAACACTCCCTCGACGATCTCTTTGAGGATTTCGAAATTGCTACCGGTGGTGTCGAAGGGAAGTCTGCCGCAGACCAATTTGTAAAACGTGACCCCGACCGAGTACAGATCGGTGCGCGCATCCACGTCGCGGAACCCGTGAACCTGCTCGGGAGACATGTAATAGAGGGTGCCCGCGGACGCTCCGGTCTGGGTCAGATTGCGACCTGATTGCTCCGCTTTGGCCAGTCCGAAGTCGACGATCTTGATCGAATCGTCCGGAAGCACGAGAACGTTGCTGGGCTTGATGTCGCGATGGATCACGCCCGCGTCGTGCGCCTTCGCGAGCCCGGCCAGCACCTGGCGGATCAGCCGGGCCGATCTCTGCCAGGGCAATTCCTGAGTGGAAGCGAGCTCCTGAAGCGAGATCCCGTCCACGTATTCCATGACGATGGCGAGCGCTTCCGGAGTGTCGATCAGCTGATGGATGGTGACGATGTGAGGGCTCTGGACCATCGCGATCGCGCGCGCTTCGAGGCGAAACCGTTCGAGGAATGTCTCGTCCTCGACGAGCGCGCGGTTCATCAGCTTGATCGCCACGACACGGGGGAGATTCGGATCCTTGGCCTTGTAGACGACGCCCATGGCGCCGGCGTCGCGCACTCCGAGGATTTCGTAGCCCTGGATGGTCTTGCCGATCATGACGATGAGCGAGCCTCCTCGGCTCCGTTCGGGGCGTCGACTGCCTTGGTTTGTGGTGTCGGAGCGGACCCGATCATAGGAGAGCCCCGGAACAGGGTCCACCACCGCCCCACGCGTGTTCCGGAAGGCGAGGAAGGCAAGCGTTTGGCCGTTGAGCGGCGTTCCCCGAGGTTGACGAAGGCGCGCAACATCGGCGATGCGACAGATTTCCGCTTCCTGGTCGATCGTGGCATTTCGACGCTGGTGTAGGATCCCTCGATGCGTCCCCCGGCGGAACTGCCCATCCTGTTCGAGTCCGCGCACGAGTGGGTCGTGATAAAGCCGGCCGGGATGCCGACGGAATTGACGTCCGACCCGCGCGGGGTCTCGCTGATCGAGCGGATACGACGATCGGGCCACCCGACTGCGCGGCTCCCGCACCGGCTGGACCGGATGACGCGCGGTCTCGTCGTGATCGCTCTCACTGCAGAGTCGATCGCGTTCCACAACGAGCAGATTCGCGCCGGAGCATGGGCCAAGTGGTATTTCGCGCGCGTGCTGGCCGAGCGGGATCCATCCGAGCTGCTGGGCTCTCACCGCGCCTACCTGCGGACGATGGGAGATCGCGCACTGGTGGTGCGTGCGGGCGGGAAGCCGGCATTGCTGGATGTGCTTGGGCACACCCCCGCGCCCGGGCGGACTGGCCAGGCGCACCTGGCGATTCGCCTGCACACGGGCCGGTTCCATCAGATCCGCGCGATGCTGGCTCATCAGGGATTTCCCATCGCCGGCGACACGAAATACGCGGGTGAGATGCGATCGGTCAGCAACCCGAAGTACGGCGGCGAGACGCGATCGCGCGACGTGAGATACGGTGGAGAACGAGCTCCCGGTGACGCGCCCTATCTGGAGCATGCAGCTCTTCGCTTGCGCCCGTACGGGGAAACCACGGCACGCGTGTTCTTCAAGGAAAACGATCCGGAACGCGAGCGGATCGATCCATCACTCCTGCAATTGCTGTCGCGGCACATCGCGGCGATTCACGACGAGGAGAGCGCATGAATCTGGTCGAGTGGTCCACGCTGCCGCTGCCTCTGCTTACGGCATCGATTCCCGGAACCGGCGGGCAGCTGCGCGTCGAGCCGGAAGACTTCGTCGTGCACGAGATCCCTGCCTACGAGCCCTGCGGGGAAGGGCAGCATCTCTTCCTCCACATCGAGAAGCGCAGGCGCGCGACCGACGAAGTGCGCCATGCCCTCGCCAAGCTGCTGCGCATCCGCCCCGACGATGTCGGCGTCGCCGGAATGAAGGACAAGCACGCAGTGACGCGCCCGTGGATGTCTGTTCCTGCGCTCGCTCTCTCCGAAGAGCAAGCGTTCTCGCTGGATTTACGCGACGCCCGCGTGCTGGATGCGCGCCTGCATGGGAACAAGCTGCGCACCGGCCATCTGCGAGGAAATCGATTCGAGATCCGGATCCGCGGTCCACTTCCCGGCGCATTGGAGCGCGCGCGCGAAGCGGCCGCTCAGATCGCGCTCCAGGGGGTGCCGAACTACTACGGAGAGCAACGCTTCGGTCACGATGGCGAGACGGTTGCGCTCGGGCTCGCGATCCTCACCGGACAGGCGCCGGAGCGGAACGTCGATCGCGGGTTGCGCCGCCTCGCTCTCTCTGCCGTGCAGTCGGTGCTCTTCAATCGTCTTCTCGCCGAGAGAATGCAGAGCGAACGCCTGCACACCATCGAGATCGGCGACGTGATGCAAGTGATCGTCTCCGGCGGAGCGTTCCTGGTCGAGGATCAGGCGCGCGAACAAGACCGATTCGATCGGGGCGAGACCGTGCCGACGGGGCCGATGTTCGGCCCGAAGATGCTGCGCGCTGCGGGGACGCCCGGCGAACGCGAGGACGCAGTGCTCGCCGACAGCGGGCTCGGCATAGATGCGTTCGCTCGCCAGGGCAAGCTTCTGCTGGGGACGCGACGCCCGGTCCTGATCCGCCCCGAGTCTCTGGAGGTCGAACCGGAGGGGGATGACATCTGGGTCCGATTCAGCCTCCCGTCGGGCGCATACGCGACCGTGGTGTTACGTGAGATCATGCAGAGCTGATCAGACTGCCGTGAGATCATGCGGCTGATCCGCTGGATGCAGGCTGCTGCCGCGACGTGAATCATGAGAGCGGGTGCACGGATCACTCGCCTTCACCAAGTCATGAAAGGAATGAGGGACAGGTCACGCCCGGCCACGCGCGAGGTGCTGGTGGACGGAGCCCACGGCGACCGATCCTTCTCCGAC
>CAMPIC010000312.1 GCA_946886185.1 uncultured bacterium | reverse complement strand
AACGCGCTGGCACGACATGGGCGCGAAGGTGAACGACGAGGCGAGCGGGCTGGCCGTGCAGGACGATCTGCTCTTCGCGGTCGGCGCATTCGTCACCTATGCCGGCGGCATCTCTCGCCACGCCATCGTCTATGACGGAACGACCTGGAGCGATCCACGAGGCGGCGCGAGCGCGCTCATTCGCACGATCGGCAACTACGACGGCAGGGTGGTGATCGGCGGGGAGTTCCTGCGAGCCGGAGGACGACCGGCGGTGCGCATCGCGCAATGGAACGGGCAGCTTTGGGAAGGGCTGGCCGAAGGTGTCGACGGAGCGCCCGAGGCCTTGCTGGAGCGCGGCGATACGCTTTTCGTCGGAGGGCGTTTCCTACGTGCCGGAAATCGCGAAGCGCCCTATCTCGCGACCTGGAATCCGACCCGGCGGTGGGAACCGTTCGGCGAGCCGCTCGATGGACCGATCCTTGCGCTGGCCACGTTCGAGGGCTCCCTGATCGCTGCCGGAACCTTTACCGGGACGGCCGCGGGCCAGCCGCTCGGCAAGGTGGCCCGATGGTCCCGCGATGGCTGGATCCCTCTGGGAAGCGGATTCGACGCGGATGTCCAGGTGCTGGCGATCCACGCCGGTCGGCTCGTCGCGGGAGGAAGCTTCACGCGCGCGGACGGCAAGCCGGCAAGCGGGCTCGCGTTCTGGGACGGAAGTAGCTGGAACGGGCTGGGCGAAGGGATCGCCGGGGCAGACGCGATCGTCCACGCGCTCCACTCCGGCGACGGAACGCTCTGGGTCGGAGGCTCGTTCACGCAAGTTGGTGACACGGTCTCGGTCCATGTCGCCCGCTGGGACGGCGACCTGCCGATCGCGGTGTGGCCCGGGGACACGAACGACGACGGCGTGGTCGATGCCCGCGACCTCTTTCCGATCGGGATCTTCTTCGGGCTGGAAGGACCGCCGCGCTCCTCCGCCAGCCTAAAGTGGAACGCGCAAGAAGCGCCGGACTGGGACGACAATCGAGCCGCGCGCACATCCTCGGCGTCGACTCGGCCGTTTCCATCGGTGTCGGCGCGCGCTGGTGGAAAACTGGGAACGGTCCCGATCCGAGGAGGAAGGCTTCATTCCGGCAGCAACCATCCCCGCGTCGATCGCAGCGGAGCTCTTGTCCGCGCTTCCCGCCGAGACCAACTCGATCCTCTCGGCCGTGCGCGCGGTATTGCAATCGTATCTCCCGCCGCGCGCGGCGATGCTCTCGATCGAAGCGCCCAACCCGTTCCTTCCCGGGAGCGCGATCCGCTGGCAACTGTCGCCGTCCTCCGGGTCTCCGGAAGATGCGGCGCTGGAGCTGTTCGACGCCCGCGGCCGCCGCGTTCGCCGGCTTTCGCTGGATGGATCCGGGCAAGAGGGGACGACGCGGTGGGACGGCCGGTTGGAAAGCGGCCGGGCCGCTCCCGGAGGAATCTATTTCCTGCGCCTGCGGTCCGCGCAAGGGGTGTCGTCTCCGGCCCGCATCGTTCTGCTCCGCTGACCGGGCGCCTCGCCTCCCATCGGCAATCTCGTGCACTCAACTGACTCGCCGATGCCCGCGTGCAGCCTGGCGCGCAGGAACGGCGGAGGCCCCGAAGTCGATGCTCCGAGGCCTCCGAAAGTACAACTGTGGATGTGGAGGCGCTACCGGCTGTTGCCGTCCGCCGAACCGTTGCTCGGGTCGTCCAACGGTCCGGGCTCGTGAAGAGGTCCCGCCTGCACCCGCGCCGCCATCATCTGCGCCGCCGGGAAGTAGGTGAGCGCCTCCTGGAGCTCCGGGTCCGCCTCGATGAGGACGTGATAGCGCTCGTTCTCTCCCCAGAGATTGCGCGCCACTTCCGCCTTGATCGCTCGCTTCACGATGTCGGCGTGGACGGAAAGCGAATCCGCGTCATAGGCGATCGAACGCCCGTCGAGGAACCGCCGGAACTCGACCATTCCCGAATCGTCGATATCGAAGGTGCGGAGGAACTGGGTGAAGTCGCCCCCCTTCTGCATGCGATGCGTCGCGGAGTACTGCGTGGCGAAATCGAAGAACGCGCGCTTGTTCCCGAGCTCGTTGGCGATCTCCGCGTTCGGATACGGGATGTCGACGTGGACGTCGGGGGCGATGCCCCCTCCGCCGTAGACGGTGCGATCCCCCGCGGTGCGGTATTGCTGGCGATCGACTGAGTCCGCCTTCACCGCTTCCTCGAACTCGAGCTCCGCTTCGTCGAGATCGGCCGTGAGGTACTCGTCGCGATCGGAGTAGTCGCGCTGGATGAGTCGGCCGCTCGGCGTGTAGTAGCGAGCCACCGTGAGGAGGAGCGCCGCGCCGTTCTTGAGCCGATACTGCCGCTGGACGAGGCCCTTTCCGAAGGTGGTCGTGCCGATGATCATGCCGCGATCCCAGTCCTGGACCGCTCCGGACACGATCTCCGAGGCGGAAGCGCTGCCGTGGTCGACCAGGATGATGAGCGGCGGATCCGTGAAGCGACCCCGCCCGGTCGTGAAGTAATCCTCGCTCGAGTCCGCCAGGCGACCGCGCGTGTAGACGATCTTGCGAGCCGAGGGCAGGAACATGTCGGCGACCTCGATCGCCTCGTTCAGATAGCCGCCCGAATTGCCGCGGAGATCGAGGACGAGCTGCTCGAGGCCCTGCGTCTCCAGCTTATCGATCGACTGCGCGAGCTCGTCGCTGGTGGTCGCGCTGAAACGGGTCATCCGGACGTAGCCGACCTTGTCGTTCAACATGAAGGAGTAGGGGACGGAGAAAATCGGAATCTCGTCGCGCACGATGCCGAACTCGAGCAGCTCCGGCTCTCCTTCGCGGCGAATCGAGACATGGACCGTCGTGCCGCGCGGGCCGCGGAGCGTGTCGAACACCTCTTCGCGGGTGATGCCCTCGGCCGATTCCCCTTCGATCTTCTCGATGATGTCGCCCGAGCGGATGCCGAGCTCCCAGGAGGGGGAGCCTTCGATGGGGGAGATCACGGTCAGCTTGCCTTCCACGATGTCGAAGGATATCCCGATCCCGTAGTAGGTGCCGCGGTTGCGCTCCTGCATCTTGCTGAACCGATCGGCGTCGAGATAGGTGCTGTGCGGGTCGAGCTCTTCGAGCATCCCCACGATCGCGCCGTCGATCAGAGCTTCCCCATCGACCTCATCGACGTAGTTCTCATTGATGGAAGCGAGGACCTGGGAGAACACGCCCAGCTGCGTGTAAATGTTCTTCCCGTAGGCGAGGACGTTGCCAAAGAAGACGAATCCGGTGAGGATCCCCACGATGGCCAGGGAGGTGGTTGCCGTGTAGAAAACCCGCTTCCCGCTCATTTACGCTCCTTACTCGTTGCAGTCCAGGCCCGGCCGTTCGACAGGCTTTCAACGCGATGGTACACCTTGGGATCACGCGGGTTCGGCCGATTTTTCCCGGAATCTCCCGCGTTTGCGGACGGATTGATGGGCCGCGCGTTCCCTCCCGCGTTCTACGATTCCGGACCTGCTCGCGCGTACCGAATTGATCCTCCCGGTCCGATACCAGTATCGTCACCCGATCGCGCACTCCGAAGCGAATCAGCCCCAAGGAGCACTCCAGGGACTACGGGGCGGGACTGGGAAAGGGTTGCGGTGAAGATCTTTCTGACGGGCGGAACCGGATATCTGGGCTCCGCTCTCCTCGAGGGGCTCCTCGACGCGGGCCACGAAGTCTCCGTGCTCACGAGGAAGCCTCGCGACGAAGGCGCGGGCTCCCGGCTCCGCTGGGTGAAGGGAGATCTCCTCGACGGGCCGCCCGACCCTCAGGTGCTCCATCAGCACGGCGTCGTCCTCCACGCCGCCGCCATGGTCAAGACGTGGGCGCGCGACCGGAGCGAGTTCGATCGCGTCAACGTCGAGTCCTACGATCGCCTGCTCTCGGATTGCTACCGGCTGGGCATCAGCCGGGTGATCCACACCTCGAGCTTCCTCAGCCTCGGACCCTCTCCGACTCCCGAGCCGATCGGAGAAGATGCGAAGCGTTCCCGCGAACGGTTCTATACCGACTATGAGCGGACCAAGCACCGCGCCGACGCCATCACCGAGCATTGGACCGCCAAGGGGATGCCGATCGTCAGCCTCTATCCGACGGTGATGTTCGGCCCGGGCCGGCGGACCGACGGCAATCTGGTCGGAAAGATGATCCACTGGATCGTCACGGACAAGTTTCCCGGGATCGTCGGCTCGGGCCGGCAGGTCTGGAGCTACGCCTACCTGCCCGACGTGGTGCGCGGCCATCTCGCGGCGGTCGAGCGCGGGCTCGGGGGACAACGCTTCATCCTCGGAGGGGAGAACCTCGCGCTCGAGGATCTGGTGCGGATGGTGTACGAGATCCTCGGACGAACTCCCAAGATGCGCCACCTGCCGATCTGGCTGGCGGAAACTCTCGGGAGCATGTCCGAGCTGGGCGCGCGGTTCACCGGGAATGCGCCGGACCTGACGCGCGGGGTGGCGGGAGTGTACCGAGAGCATTGGAGCTATCGATCGTCCCGGGCCGGGCGCGCTCTCGGATACACCATCACGCCGTTCCGGGAGGCGCTCGAGACTACCGTCCGTTGGGTAGCAGCATTGCCGGCGTGGGAGGAGAACGAGTG
>CAMPIC010000311.1 GCA_946886185.1 uncultured bacterium | reverse complement strand
CTCTTCGAGCAGCTCCTTCGCTCGAGAGGAGGCCCCAATCCTGACATGAACATCCGCAAGCCCCGTCGACGCGGCCGCGATCCCCCAGCGATCGACGATTTCACGTCGCAGCGCGAGGCTCTCCTCGAGGAAACGCTGCGCCTCGTCGGGTGTGCCGGCTTGGAGAGCTGCTTCTCCCAGTCTCCCGAGCGTGTATGCCATCGAGCGCGCATCTCCCGCCTGTCGAGCCCACTCGAGGCTCTCTTCGTGGGAGCGCCTCGCCTCAGCCTGCGCTCCCAAGAGCTCGAGGACGTTCCCGAGATTGGACAGGGCGACGCTGATTCTGCGCGGGTCGTCGAGTTCACGGGCAAGCGCGAGAGCCCGCTCTTGGTATTTGCGCGCCTCGATGCAACGTCCCTGCGTGAAGGCAAGGTTGCCCTGATACGCAAGGGCAGTTTGCAGGAGCGATGTTTCGTTCCGCTCTTCGGCGATCCGGACTGCTTCATCGAAGAGCCTCGCGCTCTCCACGAAGTCCCCCTGTTGAACCGCGAGAAAACCGGCCGACACGCAAAGATGGAGCCGGCAGACCGAGTCGTTGCCTTCGGGGTCGGGACGCGACAGGAAGCGCACGCAATAACCGCGCCCCTCGGTCCAGAGATCCAGACCGAACCAGAGCCGAGCCATATCGGCGCCGAGCTGCGTGATGATCTGCGAACCGGTCGTCATGCCTACGCTGGTCTCCGCCAATCCCGACTCCATCGCCGCACGCACGTTGCCGAGTTCCTCGCGCACCCGCGACATCCCCTGCTTCTCCCGAGACGAGCGCAGGTGGGAGACCGCCTCCCGAGCGATACCTGCGTAATACTCGCGGTGGCGGCGCGTCACACGCTCCACTTCGCCGCTTTGGCTCAAACATCCGCGGGCATACTCGCGAATGGTCTCCAGCATTCGATAGCGCGCGTCGCTCCCTGCCGGTCCGGGCAACCGTTCGATCAGGCATTTGTCGAGCAGACGCTGGGTCAAATCCAAGATTTCATCCGGATGGATCCCGCCTCCCGTTGCAACGCGTACGGCTGCATCGAGCGTCCACCCGCCACTGAATATCCCGAGGCGCATGAAGAGCCGCTTCTCCTGCTCGGCAAGAAGCCCATAGCTCCAGTCGATGAGCGCGCGCAACGCCTGGTGGCGAGGCCTTCCGGATGGTCCTCCAGTGAGAAGACGGAACCGGTCATCCAGACGCGTCAGGATTTGTGCGAGAGACAGCGATCGAACCCGCGCCGCCGCGAGTTCGATCGCGAGCGGCAACCCTTCCAATCGTTCACAGATCCGGAGCAGCAACGGCGCGCTCTCCTCGTCCAGAACGAGCGAGACTCCGGTCGCGGCGGCGCGATCGAGGAAAAGGGCGACCGATTCTATCTCTCGGATCTCGCCAGCGGCTACCCAGGCTTCCATCGCGAGTTCGAGCGGCGCCAGCGAATAGACGATCTCGCCCGAAATTCCGAGCGGCTCGCGACTGGTCGTCATCACGGTGAGCCCCGCGACGACGCGAAGAAGCTCGGCTGTGATGCTTCCACATTCGTCCACCAGGTGCTCGCAGTTGTCCAAGACGAGCAAGGCCGTTCGATGTCTCAATCGCTCCGACAGCAGAGTCGACAGTCCGCGCGTCGTATCGCGCAGTCCGAACGCCATCGCGATTTCGTGCCTGGCACGTGCCAAGTCGGAAGAGGCTGCAAGCTCCACCCACCGGATCTCATGGAAGTGCCCGGTCAGAACGCTCGCCGCCACTTGAAGCGCAAGCCGAGTCTTGCCGGAGCCGCCCGCGCCCGTGATCGTGACCAGGTCATGATCCTGCAGGAGACGCTTGAGTTGACGGATGGGACGCTCTCGCCCGATGAAGGTCGAGCTTTCCCGGGGAAGATTGTGCGACGCCGATGACACGTGCGACGGGTGCCCGTCGCGAGCCGCTTCCAAGAACGCCTCGAAGGCAATCTCCATCTCCCGGGCTCCCGCAAACCTCTCCGCAGGTTCGCGACGGAGCGCGGTCTCCACGATCTGCACGAACGAAGCCTCGAGCCCGGGGCGTCGGGTCGAAAGCGGGAGGGCTTCGCCGAGTCGGTGTTTGTCGGCAAGCTCCTCGACGGTCGCCGCCTCTGTCGGATACTCGCCGCTCACGAGCCGGTAGAGCAGGACGCCGAGAGAGTAGAGGTCGGAAACGGGACTGGGATCCTCCCCGAGCAGCACTTCGGGAGCCATGACGAGCGGCGTGCCGGAGATGCGCTCTTCCGAATCTTCCAGAACACGCGCCGAGCCGAAGTCGAGGAGAACGATGGTTCCCTCCTCGTCTCTCATGACATTGGCTGCCTTGACGTCGCCATGGACGAGGCCCGCATCGTGCACGGCGCGAAGAGCTCGGGAGAGATCGATACCGATCAGAGCGGCTTCGGTCGCATGGATCGGACCCTCTCGACGAAGCCGCTCGTCCAGTGTCTGACCGCGCACCAGATCGGTCCAAATGCCGACCAGGCCTCCAAACAGATCCGCACCATGAACGGAGAGCACGTTTGCGTGTCGGACGCGGGCGAGCCGGCGGGCCTCCGTCAACCCAGCATGTTGGACCGAGGAGGACGGTTGAAGCTTGAGCGCGACGTGCCTCTGCAGCTTCGCATCGTACGCGCGATAGACGTCGCCTCTTCCTCCCGACGCCAGCTTTTCTTGAACGATCAGCGGCCCCCACGTGAACGGAAGATCGGCATGCAACCCGCGCGATCCAGCCTCTGGCGAGGCTGCCGTGCCGGGCATAGCGTGATTCGCGGAGACCTGCGCGAGGCTGGATTCCACCGTCCCGGAGGCTTCCGTCCGAATTGCCTCTCGATGCCCCGAGGCGATTCCCTGAAGCTGGCGGAGCGCGGCGAGGGTATCGGCCAGTCCGTCATGTTGAGCAGCGACCGATTCCCAATCGATCGGCGCGAAATCGGCAACGATTCCAGCGACCGCGTCGAGGATTTCTGGAGTCTCACCAGACATAGGTGTCTCCGAGTATACACGCTTCCGTAGTGCAGTTTCCGAGAGGATGGTACGCTCCAACGGACCGTTCGCTCCGGGTGTCCTCATTTCAAAACGAGGGATGGTTCCGTGGGCAAAGAGCCCGCTCCAATCGACACTACGGCCGAGCTACTGGGTCGCGCTCGCAGCGGCGATAGCGACGCTGAGCACCTACTGCTGACCCGCTTCCTTCCGCTCCTCCAGCGCTGGGCTCGCGGGCGGCTTCCCGGCACCGCGCGCGGAGTGGCCGAGACGGATGATCTCGTTCAGGTGTCGCTTCTCCGCGCGGTGCGACGTCTGGACAGCTTCGAGCCGCGTCGTGAAGGGGCGTTTCTCGCATACCTCCGCAAAATCGTGCTCAACGCGATTCGCGAGGAATGCCGGCGCAGCGCGAGTCGCGAAATCGTAGAGGATCGATTCGCGACGTTCATGGTCCCCGATGCGCCGGCCGCGCTCGCGGGCAACGCCGCGCTCGCTTCGTACGAAGCGGCGCTCGAGACGATCTCCGAGCGGCAGCGCGAAGCCGTCATCCTCCGGCTCGAGTTCGACTACTCCTATGCTCAAATCGCCGACGCGATCGAGAGTCCCTCCGAGGATAGTGCCCGCATGGTGGTCAAACGCGCACTCTTGCGACTTGCCTCCGAGATGCGCGCTTCGCCGGACGATTGACCGCGACGAACCCCCCTTGCGCGCGGCTCTCTCCCGAGTCGACTCAGTCTCCGAATCCACATGCCGTCCTTGGCCACGATGGCTGCTCTTCCGGCCCCGGGGGCCGCCCACCTTTCCATGATTCGCCAGGGGATCGAGGCCGCTGGGTTCAACGAGGTCGGCAATCAGTTCGGATACTCGGTGGCTGCAGGAGACTTCAACGGCGACGGGTACGACGACCTCGCCATCGGGGCCCCGCAGGACGACCTGCTCGCCGGAACGACGCCGGCTGCGGAGGACCGACGCGGTGGGAGACACCGAAATCATCGACAGTGAGAATGGCCCCCGAGCGGATCGTCCGCTCGAGAACGAGATTCATTCGAGCGGGTTGTGGAGACGAAGTCCCGGGAACCGCTCAAAGTCCCGATCATTGGAGTGAAGCTCTGCTCCGTGCTCGATCGCGATCGCGGCGAGATGAGTATCTGTCGTGAGACCTGCCGCCACCCCAGTTTCACGGAACAGATCGCGAACGATCATGAGGTGCCTAGGGCCCGGATCCAGCCCGACGACATGGTCTTGTTCAAACCAGTCACTTACTCGCTCCAAAGCCTGTTCCGGCGTCAGGGGCAGGGCCAGCACGGAAGGATGAGTGACGAGCCGGATGAAACCGAAGACTACAGCCCAGGGAATCGCTACGGGAGTCTGTCCCGACATTTGCTCCTGCCACCAGCGACGCGCATCGAGGTGATGAGGGGCCGCTTCGTTGTAGGCGTAAACGAGAAGGTTGATGTCGGGGACGATCACGCCCCACCCCCGTCTCCTCCCCCGAAGCGCCGTACTTCCAGTTCGTCGGATAGCTGGTTCAATCGCATCGGGTGCGCGGCGCGCCAGATCGGACTCCGAACGGTGCTGAAGCGGAATACGGTTTTCGTCGTCTCGCGGCGAGCGGTCGCGGTCGGC
>CAMPIC010000310.1 GCA_946886185.1 uncultured bacterium | reverse complement strand
GATCTGGTGACCTACTTCCAGGACGTCGTCACCAAGCGGCATGAGGAGCCCCAGCATCAGGTCCAGCTGGAAGAGATCGCCCTCGAAGATCAGATGGATTGGATCCGTTCGCGCCTCGGCGAAGGAGAGTTCGAATCGCTCCCCGATGGAGAGCCGGCCCTCGCATTCTCCCGACTGCTGCGGCGGCATGATTCGACGCTGGAGATCGTTGTCACCTTCCTCGCGGTGCTCGAGCTCGCCAAGCTGCAGGGATTGACGGTGCGGCAGTTCGAGACGTTCGCGGAAATCTGGCTTTTGGCAGGCGTCCCGCAGAGACACGATTCGGAAGCGGGGGACCTGGAGGAGGCTGTTCATGACGGAGAGTGAATCGGGACTCGATCGGAAGTCCCCCGCGAACCTGCCGAGCTTGTCCGCCATCGTGGAGGCGATCCTCTTCGCGAGTGATCGGCCCGTGTCGGTGCGCGCGCTTCAGGAAGCGATCCCGGAAGCCGACGAGGAAGCGCTTCTCGCCGCGCTCGCCGAGCTCACGGAGAAATGCGAGAGCCAGACGAGCGGCGTCGGTCTGCAGGAGCTCGCGGATGGATATCAGCTCACCACGCGCCCCTCGCTCTCGGTGTACGTGGAGCGATTCCTGGTGGGCCGGCGGCGCGCGCGTCTCTCCCGCGCCGCGCTCGAGACGCTCGCCACCATCGCCTATCGCCAACCGATCACGCGCGGAGAGATCGAGGATCTGCGCGGAGTGGACTGCGGTCAGGTGATCCACACGCTCCTCACCCGCGAGCTGATCACCGTGAGGGGGCGGAGCGAGGCGTTGGGACGTCCTTTGCTCTACGGCACCACTCCGGAGTTCCTCACCTACTTCGGATTGCGGTCGATGGGCGACCTCCCGAATCTCGAAGAGCTCCGCGCGCTGGCCGACGTCGATCCGCTCGAGGATGCGGAGATTCGAGAGGCGCTGGAAGCGAGCGGTCTCCTCGAGGGGTTGGACGAGGAGCACGCCCCGGAGGCGGCCGAGGAGGACGAGGGCGCCTCCAGGCTGGCCGATCCGGGAAGCGATGCCGTAGGATCCGACCAAACCGAAGCGCAACCAGAGCCGGAGGACGCCGCATCGGCGCGCGTGAAGGACGACGATCTTGGAGCATCGCAAGCGAACGGGGCAGAAGAAGCAGGGTCCTCGAACGGAGGGCTCGACGCCGGCGGCGAAGCGCCGGAACAGTGGAACGGGGAGCTCGAAGCCCACGGCGATGCGGAAGGTCGGACGAACGGACGCCGCGCGCGAAAGAACGGGAACGGGCGCAAACGCCCGGAGCTCCGGATCGTCGAGCCCGAAGCGATCCAGGACCGCCAAGACGCCGGCGCGTTCGTCGCGACCGAAGGAAACGGCGCGCACTGAACAGGGCCGGATGCGCCTCAATCGGTTTCTGGCTGCGGCGGGGTTAGCGTCCCGCCGCGGCGCCGATCCGCTCATCGCCGAGGGTCGCGTCGAAGTCAACGGCGAGATCAGCACCACGCTCGGACAACTGGTCGATCCGGCCCATGACGTGGTGCGGGTCGATGGGGAGCGGATCCGCCTCCCGCGTCACTGGATCTACTATCTCCTGCACAAACCGGCCGGCTTCGTGACCACGCGCGCGGACGAGCTCGGCAGGCGCACGGTCGACGACTTGATCGGATCGCTGCGCGGCCGCGTGGTTCCGGTGGGACGGCTCGACCGCTCCAGCGAAGGGCTCCTCCTCCTCACCAACAACGGGGAGTTGATCCAGCGATTGCTCCATCCCAAGTACCGCCAGCCGCGCACCTACCTGGTGTGGGTCACGCCTGCCCCTACCCGCCTCGTGCTCGAAGAGATCGAGCGCGGAGTCCCGATCGGTCGCGGCGAGCGTTCCGGTCGCGCGGAAACACAGCTCCTCGGCCGGCGCGGTCCCATGGCGCGAGTGCGCATCACCCTGCGCGAGGGGAAGAATCGCGAAGTGCGCCGGATCTTCCGCCACTTCGAAATGAAAGTGAACGCGCTCCGGCGAATCGGGTACGCGGGAATCGATCTGGGCGATCTGCCCCCCGGAGCGATGCGTCCGCTCCGGGGCGACGAAATCTCCCGGCTCGCTTCCGCGACGGGGCTCGTGCTCTGATCGTGAGCGCGCGGTCGCGAAACGCTCCGCTTCGCGGACGCGTGCGGGTCGTCTCGGACAAGTCGCTCACCCATCGCGGTCTCATGCTGGGAGCGATCGCCGAGGGAACGACGGTGCTCGAGCAGCCGAATCGCGGCGCCGATTGCCTCGCCACTCTGCGGGCCGTGCGCGCGCTGGGCGCTGAGGTGGAAGAACGGCCGGACGCCTGGATCGTGCACGGAGGTCGCGACCGGTTGCGCGAACCGGCGGACGTGCTCGATCTGGAGAATTCCGGCACGGGGATGCGGCTCCTGTGCGGACTCGCCGCCGGAGTGCCCGGGCTCTCCATCCTGACCGGCGACGCTTCGCTGCGGCGTAGACCGATGCGGAGAGTGATCGAGCCGTTGGCGCGGATGGGAGCGAGGATCGAATCGAGAGGAGGAGGTCTCGCTCCGCTCGCGATTCGTGGAGGCGCGCCGCTCGCTCCGATCTCGTGGACGCCGGAAGTGGCGAGCGCGCAGGTCAAGTCCGCCATTCTGCTCGCCGGGTTGTTCGTCGATCGGGGTACCGTGCGCATCGTGGAGCCGGTGCCATCGCGGGATCATACCGAGCGGCTCCTCGAGTTCCTGGGAGCTCCGGTCGCGAGAGAGGATTCGGAGGTGGTGATGACGGCCCCGAGCACGCTCCGCGCGCGATCGTGGAGAGTTCCTGGCGACCCTTCGGCCGCGGCCTTCTTCATCGCAGCGGCGACTCTCGTCGAAGGGAGCGAGATCGTGATCGAAGAAGTCGACCTCAACCCGACACGCGCCGGCGCGCTCGCGGTGTTCGATCGCATGGGAGCGCGGATCACGCGCCGCGCTGCCGGCTCCGCCGGACCGGAGCCGTTCGGAGATCTGGAAGTCTGCCATGCGCCGCTCCGCGCCACGGTGGTGGAAGCGGAAGAAGTGCCGAGCCTTCTCGACGAGGTCCCGATCCTCGCGGTCACGGCGGCGCTCGCGCGGGGCGTCACGCGGTTCGAAGGGATCGGCGAGCTGCGTCACAAGGAGTCGGATCGGATCGAGAGCGTGGCCGCGCTCCTCTCGGCGCTCGGTGTCGAGATCGAAACCGGTCCTGACTGGCTGGCCGTCCATGGATCCGGCTCGCTCGCGGGAGGGGCGGTGCGCTCGTACGGAGATCATCGGATCGCGATGTCGGCGCTGATCGCGGGGCTCGTGAGCGAATCCCCAGTCGATCTCGATGACGCCGGCATGATCGAAACGAGCGATCCGCAGTTTCATGCCAACCTGGCTCGTCTCACCGGTTCGCCGGTCGATCGATGAGCCGCACCGAGGAAGGAAGCGTTCCCGTGAGCCTCCCGGTGATCGCGATCGACGGCGGCGCCGCCACCGGTAAGACCACCACGGCGTCGCGCGTCGCGGCCGCGCTGGGGTTCTGCTACGTCGATTCGGGGGCGATCTATCGCGCGGTCGCGTTCGGGTTGCGTGAGCTCGGCGTCACCGAGAGCGAAGAGCTGGACGAGGCTCGGCTCGCCGCCGCCATCGGGACCTTGCGACTGGAAGTGGATCCGCGCCCGGAGCGCTTCATCGTCCGTTTGAACGGCCGCGAAGCGGGACCGGAAATCCGCACTCCCGAGATCAGCGCTCTCGCCTCGCGGATCGCGCGTGTCAAGGCGGTGCGCATCCGTGTGCGCGAGCTGGTGCGGGAGGCGGCGCGGCGCGGCCCGCTCGTAGTGGAGGGGCGCGACATCGGAACGGTGGTCTTTCCGGATGCGCGCCTCAAAGTCTATTTGACCGCGGATCTGGCCGTTCGCGCG
This sequence comes from uncultured bacterium, assembly GCA_946886185.1. Next base: position 726 of record CAMPIC010000310.1, on the reverse strand, counting down.
CTCCGGCGGCAGCACGATCTGCGCAAACAGGGTCGCGAAGTGCCGCTCGCCGAAGTGGAGGGAGAGCTCTCCGAGCGCGATCAACGCGACTCGACGAGGGCGGAGTCTCCGCTGCGCCGCGCCGAAGACGCGATCGTGGTGGCAACCTGGCCCGGCACGATCGAGGAGCAGGTAGAGACGATCGTTTCGGCCTACCGCGAAATCGAGGCAGGCCTCCAGCCATGAGGCGGCGGTTCCACTACGCCGCAGCCCAAGCCGGCTTCCGCATCTTCCATCACCTCGCGTTCGGCTATCGCGTCGAAGGGATCGAGAACGTGCCGCTGGAAGGTCCCTGCCTGCTCGCGGCCAATCACAAATCGTATCTCGACCCGCTCGCGGCGGGCGCGCCGCTCCGCCGGGAGATCCACTACTTCGCGAAACGCGAGCTCTTCAGCGTTCCGATCCTGGGCCCGATGATCCGCGCGGTGGGTGGGATCCCGGTGGATCGGCACAGCTTCGACCGCCAGGCGATCCACCGGGCGCTCGAAGTGCTGCGCGCCGGCCACGGGATGCTGCTCTTCCCGGAAGGCACCCGCATCCGCCGGCCTTCGCTCGCATCACCGAAAGAGGGAGTGGCGATGCTCGCGCTCCAGGCCGATGTTCCGGTCATCCCGGTCTGGATCGGACATACCTGGGAGCCGCGGCGTTCGCTCTTCCGGCGAATTCCGGTGCTGGTGCGTTACGGAA